>DATANL010000636.1:0-12917 GCA_036266295.1 Pyrinomonadaceae bacterium
CGTTCAGACTTGCGGCCCAGGTGCAGATATCCCAACAAGACAATGTCTACTCGTTTGCTGATCGGAGCCGCGAACGATTGCTCGGTCCAAAACTGTGTGGCTGAACGCGGCGGCGTGGGCGTCTGACCACTTACGTTGGGCGCCAGGATCACAAGCATGAAGCCGTTCATTATTAAGCCGGCGATCGATGCCTTCAGCGGTCGTGAAAGCCCTGAATGAATTAGGCGACAAGAAGTGTTGGTCATTGAATCTGGCTGGGAGTAACGATGCAGAATCTCTATATCATACTTTCGCTATTCCAAAGATGTTTTCGCCGTTTCACTTTTGCCACGATCGCGGGAAAAATGCTAAGAATCAACGCTTGAAAGAAACTCTCAAAAAATATTTATCCTGCCCGCACTGCGCGCGGCCACTCGAATTTTCCGAGACAGAGCGCGAAGATGCGGAGATTATTTCCGGAACCATTCACTGTTCCGTTTGCGGCAAACAGTGGCCGATCGTGCGCGGCGTGCCACGCTTCGCGGCGATGACCGAAGTCGAAGAAGACAAGGCCGCGACCGCTGCGAATTTCGGTTGGCAATGGCAACACTTCACTCAAGCAGACGACCGCTATGAAGATCAATTTCTCGGTTGGATTGCGCCGGTCACTCGTGAATTCTTTAAAGACAAGGTGGTACTCGAGGGCGGTTGCGGCAAAGGTCGGCATACACAACTCGCGGCTGAATTCGGCGCGCGCGATGTAATCGGCATCGACTTGAGCGACGCTGTCGAGACGGCCTTCGCGGCGACGCGTCACTTGCCGAACGCGCACATTGTCCAGACAGATATTTTCAATCTGCCGTTTGCGCGCGCGTTCGACTACGCCTTTTCAGTCGGCGTCTTGCATCACTTGCCGGATCCGCGCGGTGGATTCAAGTCGCTAGTGTCGAAAGTGAAACCTGGCGGTTACATGTCGGCGTGGATTTACGGGGCTGAGAACAACGAGTGGATCACACGTTTCGTGAATCCAGTGCGTGAGCGAGTGACGTCTCGAATCAACCCGCGGTTGCTGGTACAGCTTTCAAAGATTCCGGCCGCCATGATTTTTCTGGCCACCAAGACCGTCTATGGTCCGCTCAATCGTTCAGCGCGCGGAACCGCGATCGCGCGACATCTTTTTTACAACGACTATCTTAAATCGATTGCCGGCTTTGGCTGGCGCGAACAACACACGATCGTTTTCGACCACCTCGTGGCGCCGACTGCGTTTTATATTTCCCGAGATGAATTCGCCGGCTGGTGGCGCGAAATCGGTGTCGACGATCCTGACATTAATTGGCACAACCAGAACAGCTGGCGGGGATTCGGACGAATTCCGTAGCGCAATTCTGTTGGCTGTCATTGCTTTTTCCCTTCTCCCGTTGGGAGAAGGGGGTGGGGATGAGGGCTTGGCGGTCGCACACCATCACCCTATCCCTCTCCCAGCGGGAGAGGGGAAACAGGACGGACTATTGTTTCGCGGCGAATTTCGTTGACGCATGTTCGCGCGCCTCGTTATGATGGTTTTGGTTCCGGCCTCTTCGAAGAAGTGCCCAACCCTTCAGTTTCTTGCCCAACCTCAAAAAATGTTTTAGGAAACTGCGAGGCTACCTGTCCCGATGCCAGTCAAACTTGACGATCTATTAATTACAGCTACGGCCCACTTTGCTTCCGACCTGCATTTGAAAGTCGGCTCATTTCCGGTGATGCGCATCGGCGGTGAATTGCACACGATTGCGGACGCGCCGCGGCTGTCGCCGGACGATACGCTCGACATGGCGTTTTCGATTATGTCGAACCGGCAGAAGCAAAAGCTGAAAGAAAATTCCGAAGTCGACATCGCGTACAGCGTCAGCGGACTCGGCAGATTTCGGGCAAATATTTTTCAGCAGCGCGGCTCGGTCAGTCTCGTCCTGCGCGTCATTCCCGACCAGACAAAGAATGCGGGTCAACTTGGTTTGCCGACCGTAATCGATCGGGTTTGCGAAGAGCGCCGCGGATTGATCCTGGTGACCGGCGCGACCGGTTCGGGAAAATCGACGACGCTGGCCGCGATGATCGATCGCATAAACTCAACCCGCTCGGGACACATCGTCACCATCGAAGATCCAATCGAGTTTCTGCATCGTGACAAGAAAGCATTCGTCACCCAACGCGAGGTTGAAGTCGACACGCGGTCGTTTGCTGAAGCACTGCGCGGTGCGTTGCGTCAGGACCCTGACGTGATCCTGGTCGGCGAGATGCGCGACCTCGAGACCATCGAAACCGCGCTGACCGCCGCGGAAACAGGCCATCTCGTCCTGTCAACATTGCACACGCTCGACGCCACCGAAACGATCACGCGCATCGTTTCGTCATTTCCGTCGCATCAACAAAAGTCGGTCCGCATTCAACTCGCCGGAATCCTGAAGGCGGTGATTTCGATGCGACTCGTGCGCGCGGCGAAAGGGTCGGGACGCGTGCCGGCCGTGGAAGTCCTGGTTTCGACCGGACTGATTCGCGACTACATCATCAACGAAGAAAAGACTTATTTGATTCGCGAAGCGATCGCCAACGGCGCGTCGCAATATGGCATGCAGACCTTCGATCAATCGTTGTTCCAGTTGCTGCAAGCGGGCCGCATCAGTTTGGAAGAAGCCATCCATAATGCGACGAACGCAGACGAGTTCAAGTTGCTCGTGTCCGGCATCATGTCGGCCGGCCAGGCTATGAACGCCGAAGGTAGTTTGAAGAAAACACCCGCACCGCCGCCTCGCGAGAAGGTTGAATCCGTGATCGTCAAGCTTTAATTTGGAGTGCGGTGGCATAGCGCAGCGGCGACACCGCTTTGGATTCACGTCGAAATACTCGCGCCATCCAAAGCGCCGTCGTCGCTTCGCTCTGCCGGCGCACTCCAAATCAACGCTTTGCTTCCTGCCAGAGAGCTTCGAGGTCGGCAATTGTTACCTCGTCGAACTTCCGGTTTTGTTCGCGCAGGCGATCTTCAATAAATCGAAAACGCTGGCGGAACTTGCGGTTGCTTAATTTCAAAGCCGCTTCCGGCTCGACATTCAGACGCCGCGCGATGTTCGTGATTACGAAAAGCAGATCGCCAAGCTCTTCGCGCACGTGCGCATGGTCGGCTTCGTCGTTGGTTTCGGCGTGCGTCGTAATCGCATCGCGCAATTCGTCGAGCTCTTCATGCAACTTCGCGAAAATCTCTTCGACATTCTTCCAATCGAAACCGACGCGGGCCACCTTGGTAGAGATTTGATGTGCTTCCATTAACGCCGGCGCTTTAGTTGAGACACCGTCCAGAATTGACGCATGGGCGTCTGCGCCTTTGCCTGACGCGCGTTTCTCCTCTGCCTTGATGGCCTCCCAGTTGCGCAGCACCTCCGCCGAATCTCCTGCGGTCGCGTCGCTGAAAACGTGCGGATGCCGGCGCACCATCTTCTCGTGGACCTGGGTGATGACATCGTCGATCGTAAATTCACCTTTCTCTTTGGCCACGCGCGCGAAGAACGTAATTTGAAAGAGCAAATCACCCAGCTCTTCACGCAGATTGTCGAAGCGTCCGAGATGCGCTTCCTCCATCGCGTCGAACGCCTCGTAGGCTTCTTCCAAAAGCATCGGCGCGAGCGTGGCGTAGGTTTGTTCACGATCCCAGGGGCAGCCTCCCGGATCACGCAGTCGATCCATCAATTCAACTAACTCAGCAAAAGTTTTCGGCATGGAGCTAGTTTCAAGTTTCAGGTTCCAAGTTTCAAGTCGGGTCATTCGATTAGAATTAACCACAGAGGACACGGAGAAGAGAATTGACCAGGGAGCGTTGACCTCTTCTCTAATTGTTCCTCTCGTGTCCTCTGTGGTAATCGTGCTTTTGCGATCAAATCGAACGCGGTGCTAAGATCCACTACGTTCGAATTCCAATTCATCTCAGTGCTTCACGTTTGAAAACGAAGCGCGTTGTTGTGCAAGCTTATGAGTGAAGAACAACCCACATTCAAAGTAGTCGACCGCCGGCCGTTCAATCCTGACGGCACTCCTCGCGAACTGTCTGAGCAGGAACGGCTCGAAGCGGAGCGGGCCACCAAGGCGGCCGAAGTTGAAAACGCCGCGGCGCGGGCGATGGCCTCCGAACCGGCCAAGCAAGCGGAACGGCCGCGCGCTGCGGCGTCGCAACCCGCAGAGCCGCAGAGTCATGAGGGCGATCCGCTCGACGATCCGACCAGCTTCCTCAGTCTGGTCATGTCGCTGGCTTCGAATGCGGCGGCCAGTTTGGGAATGATGCCGCATCCGGCAACGGGAGAGACGGGGGTCGATCTGCAAACCGGCAAACACTGGATCGACGTACTGGGAATGTTGGAGCGCAAGACCAAAGGGAACCTGGATCGACAGGAAGCGCAGGCTCTGGAAAATCTTCTCGCGGACCTACGCATGCAGTACGTTTCGTTCACGAACGCACCCACCGCGCCGCCGAAGTTCAGTGCCAGCGATATCACCGGCGGCAAATAGGCTGGCTTGGGCGCGATCGAAAAGATTATTTGCCATTTGTCATTTGATATTTATCATCTGCTGATTTGAGAGCGCAGCTGTTGTTGATTTGAGAACGCAGCTGGCGAGGCCGTCTTTCAATTAGCCAATGACCAATGTCAAATGACAAATGGCAAATAGTTTTTAAGTCTTCATGAAACTTACTTTCCTCGGCACCGGCACGTCAACGGGCGTTCCCTCGATCGCCTGCGATTGCGAGACGTGCACGTCGGATGATCCACGCGACCAGCGCCTTCGCGTTTCGGTCCTCATCGAACATGCCGGCGAAACCGTCATTGTCGATACCTCCAGTGACTTTCGACAGCAGGCCTTGAAAATTGGCTTAAAACATCTCGATGCGGTCCTCATCACACACTGTCACGCTGATCACATTTTCGGACTCGATGACATCCGGCCGCTGAATTTTCGCCATGGAGCGCTGGGCCTTTACGCGAACGAACGCGCCTGGAAAGACATTCGCCGGATCTTTCAGTATGTGTTCGAGCCGACGCACTTTGGGGGCGGGCTGCCGCAGATTGTGCCGCACACGGTCGTCAACGGCGCGCCGTTTTGTATCGGCAAGCATCTTGAAGTGACCCCGCTCGAAGTCATTCACGGACGTTTGCCGGTCGTGGCCTATCGCTTCAACGATTTTGCTTACGCGACTGACCTGAGCGAGATTCCGCCGGCCACCGTCGAAGGGTTGCGCGGCTTGAAAGTGCTGGTGCTCGACTGTCTGCGCATCCGGCCGCATCAGACGCATCTCTGGTTGGAACGCGCGCTCGAGTACGTGGCCGAGTTGCAGCCGGAGCGAACGTACCTCACGCACATCACGCACGAAATTAAGCACGCGCGAGATTCGAAATTACTTCCTGAAAACGTTGAGTGGGCGTACGACGGACTGGTTGTAAGTGATGAGTAATGTTTGGTGGGAACGCGGGCGCCCTCGCCCCCCCGTGCTTTGTATTTGAGCAGTCCCATTGAATGTTTCAGCGGGCGAGGGCGCCCGCGTTCCCAGCGACAATGAGACTCTTTCACGGAACTGAGAACGCTGACGTCGCGCGGCCGACGGTAGTGACGCTCGGCGTTTTTGATGGGCTACATCTCGGACATCAGCTCATCATGAAGACGGTTGTCGATCGCGCGCGGGCGATTGACGCCGTGCCGACCGTGATCACCTTTGAACCTCATCCGCGGGCGGTGCTTCATCCCGAATCAGCGCCTCCGCTGCTCCAAACCTTCGATCAGAAAATGGAAGCGCTCGGCGTACTCGGCATTGAACAGACGATCATTATTCATTTCGACAAAGCCTTCTCGCAGATTCCGGCTGAAGATTTCCTGCGTGATGTGGTCGTCGATCGTTTGCAAGCGCGAGAGGTTTATCTGGGTCGCGGTTTTTTCTTTGGCCATAACCGTGAAGGCAACATCGATTTGCTCCGCACCGTCAGCAGCCGCCTGGGCTTTGTAGCCGACGAAGTTCCGGAAGTGAGTTTGCGGGGACGCCGCATCGGCTCGACGCGTATTCGCGAGTTGTTGTTGGCCGGCCGCGTTAATCTCGCGCGCCGGATGCTTGGCCGGCCTTACGGTGTCGAGGGTCCGGTGGTGCGTGGCGATCAACGCGGCATCAAGTTGGGATTTCCTACCGCCAACATACGACCGCACAATCGCGTCATTCCCCGCGCTGGAGTCTATGTCACGGCGAGCTTGCTCGGCGGCCGTTGGCGCGGCGGCGTTACCAACATCGGCGTGCGACCAACGTTCGGCGAACACGCAGACAGCTCAATCGAGACGCATGTGATTGGCTGGAATGGTAATCTCTATGGCGATGTCGTCCGGGTGCGGTTTCTGCATCGGCTGCGCGACGAACAGAAGTTTGCATCTGTCGATCAATTGAAGTCTCAGATTGCGTACGACGTCGCGCGCGCCCGTCGTTACTTCCGGCATGCGAGCGTTAAGAAGACGCTTCTAGTTGACTGCGAGTCCTGACGAACACCGTTCCGGACGTGATGGCCGAAACGCCGTTGAATACCGCTCACGCAACTGACCGCATCCGATGGCGCTGGGGATTATTGGCCGCTGTCGCCATGATGCTGATTGCGCTTTTTCCGCAAGCATATTTCGCGGTTCGGCGGGGGCACGAATGGAATCGCGCCAACGCGATCAGCCATCCTGACGAAGTCGCTTATTCCGCATACCTGGCGTCGCTGATTCGCGGGAATCCTCGTCGTTATGATCCCTTCACGGGCCGCGGCGCGGATGCGAACTCATCGACTGAGTCACTCTTTTCCCTCCAGCTTGTGCCCGCATACACCGTGGCCCTGCCGGCACGCGCGCTTCATCTCAGCGCGTCCACGGTCTTCATCATGCTTCCGGCGATTTGTGCGTTGGCGTCATCGCTCGCGCTCTTCTGGCTGGTGTGGTTGATGACGCGCGACGATCGATTCAGCGCGGCGTCTGTGGCAGTCATTCTTGGATTCGGAACTTTGATTGCAGGCCAGGGCATGGTCCGACACGTCTTGAATCTGCCTTACTTGATTCCGGGTTGGATTTCGAATGCCGTCGCGCCGGCTTCCGTCTATCACTTGCCGTTTCTGCGTCTCTATCAACCGGCGGTGGCCTTTCCGCTTTTCTTTGTGCTGATCGGTTTGACTTCGATCGCGTTGACGCGGACGAGTCGAAGACAGACTGTGCTGGCGGCCACCGGCGCCGGCCTCGGGTTAGCGCTGCTGATCTTTTCATATTTCTATTTGTGGACCGCCGCCGTGTCCTGGCTGGCGTGTATGTTTCTGATTTCACTCGTCGTCATGAAAAATGAACGACGCAGAACCTTGATCGTTCTCGGCACGGTTCTGGTTTTCGCGATCGCGGCGTTGATTCCTTATTTGTCGATGCTGGGACATCGCGCCGCAACGGTAGACGCGGCGCAAGCATTGGCCTTCACTCATCGGCCCGACCTGTTTCGGCTTCCTGAGATCGTCTCGCTGCTGGCGCTCTTACTAATCGGCATGGGCGCGGTGAAGGGTCTGTTTGAATTTCAAAACAGCATCACGATCGTAGCCGGCTCGCTGGCGCTTTCGGTCATCGTCGACTTCAATCAGCAAATCATCACCGGTCGCACCTTACAACCGGTCCACTTCGAATGGTTCATCGCGAATTACTGCGCGCTTCTGGCTGTCGTTTTGACGGCTGCCCTCTGGCTCCGGCGGCGCGCGATAGCAAACTCACGATTGGTCTTAATTGCAGTGATCGCGCTCGTGTTTGGTTTGGGCGAAGTCTGGTTGGCCTCGAGCATCAGTTTCGCTTACAACCGCACGATTGACGAAGGCAAGCCGGTCGCCGATCGGCTCGCGAAAACAGGCCCGGACTTTCAGCCGAATTCAAGGCAGCCGGTGGTACTGGTCTCCGATCTAAAACTGGCTGATCGTTTTCCCACCGATGCGCCGCAGCCGGTGCTTTGGTCGCCGCGAATGCTCGTTTTCCCGGGCGTGACTGAGAGTGAAAATAGGGAGCGCTTTTGGCGGCAGCTCTATTATCTTGGTTACGACGAAAAGAAATTCTCCGAGGCGGTCGGCGAGCATGACTGGAATTTCCTGACAGGTCTCTTTCCCTACAATCGCCTGAGCCCGGTGGTAACCGGCAGTCAGACGCCGATCACTCCCGACGAGGTGCGGGCTCAAATGCGCGCTTATCTCGATTACGCCCGAACGTTCAATCAAGATCGCGCCGCATCACCGCTGCTGTCGCATGTAATCGTGCGCGCCCCAGATGAACCTGATTACGCAAATCTGGATCGGTGGTATCAGAGAGATAGCGGAGAGCGGTTGGGGGATTTCATCCTTTATCGCGTGACATTGCGTGAACGGCAGTAGCGCTTAAGTGTTGCACCGCACTTCAAACGTAAGCCCTATGAAAGCCAACCTGCCGCTTTCAGATCTGGATGGCGTGGGAGGTTTTGGTAAAGCATGTCGACTTGCCGGCAGAGAATGCGGGCGAGGGCGCCCGCGTTCCCAGCAGTTAGCGCGCGCGTTCCAGCTATCGAGGTGCAATTCTATTTCTTTTCGCCGTTGGATGACGTCGACTTCATTTGTTCGCGAAACAGATTGAGCAGTAAGAGCGTCCCGATGCCGCCACCTTCGCCCGATCCGCCGCCGGAAGCCAGCACGTCGGGCGTGATGCGCACACCTTTTTCACCGATGACTTTCAAGGTTTCGACGAGCGCGACGCCCTGTGCGCCCAGCGCGTTTACCTGTTCGCGGTAAGCCACGCCCTGCGCTTCGCCCATGAGCTGGACCTTCTCAGCTTCGGCTTTGCCGGTGAGCGAGATGTACGAAGCTTCACCCTCGGCTTCGGCCTTGCGTTGCTCGGCGCGTTTGCTGGCGATTTCCACGCCGACTGTGGCGGCCATCAAATCGCGTTGGTTGTCGGCCTGTGACTTTGTCTTCTCGAGTTGAATGCGCTTCTCTTCAGCCTCACGCTGCGCATTGAACATGTTCTGCCGCTGCTCGGCGAGAATCTTCTCAGTCTGCGTCTTCATCAATTCTTCCGGCAGATGAATGTGGCAGATGAGCACGTTCACCACGTCGACGTGATACTTCAACAGATGCGCGCGCACGCGAGCCTCGGCGCGTTCCTGCTCTTCGTGCCGATTTTGCAGATAAGCCATTGCCGAAGATTCCGACGCCTGGTTACGAAAGATCGAATCGATGAGTGGATGCATCACGTTTTGAATCAAGCGATCGATGCCGCCAATCTTGGCCACCATGAAAGGCGCATCTTCCGGCTTGACGCGAAAGACGACGCGCACCTCCAACTGCATCGTGAAGCCGTCTTTCGAAATGACTTCGAATGGGTTGAAGGTATTGACGACTTCGCCGGACGTCCATTCAACCGTTTGATTGGTTGTCGGAATTACGATCGGCGAAATGGCAAGCGTGTTCACGTAATAACGGCCAGGCCCAACCACCGTCTCCTGGATGCCGCGATAGCCTTCGGGCACGACGTAGGCTTCATGCGCGCCTTCGTCCAACCTTCGGTCCGCCGGGTCGCCCGTCAACAAGTCTTCCTTGATTTCTTCTGCCGTGCGACCGTCGTCGATCTTATCGAGCCGCGCTGCCGACTGTTCGACCTGCGCTTGCTCTTCCTTCTCCATGCGCGCGCGCACTTTGGCGGCCATCTGACGGCGGACTTCGTCGGAAGGATCTTTGCCGGTGTTGGAGACGATTACGGCAACTTCGCCCGGCTTAACTTCCTTCGCCGTTTCGGGAATGACTTTGAAGAGCAACGGATTGATGTAGTAGGTACCCGGTAACAGAATGTCTTTCTGCGGGCCGCGCTGACCGCCGCTATTGATGAAATCGTGGCCATCCTGAAAATTGTCGTGGCCCTCGACCGGTTCGGCAACGTAATCGCGCGGATTGAGTTGCGCGCCATCGAGCGCATCGACCAATCCAATCTGATTTTCGTTGATGACAGTCGCGTCAAACAGTCGCACATAAAACAGGCCGGGCTTTCCGTCGTTCGAGCCGTTAATCGGAGCTGACTGCGTGTGAATGCGATAAGTTCCGGGCGTTAGAATATCGACCTGTGGCCCTTTCTGTCCGCCCGAGCCGATGTACTGTTCCGCGTCCTGAAAATTTCGATGACCGTCGATCGCTTTTCCCAGAAGTCGGCCCGGGTCGAGCGGACCGCCGTCAGTCGCAGTGATCACGCCGACCTTTCCCTGCGGGATGACTGTCGCCTTCGCGATAGACACGCGAAACAGGTAAGGATGAATCGGCCACAAGCCCGGCGGCAGGGTCCGCAATTGAATTCCTTTCACGCCGCCCTGTTTCAGAAATGCGATCGGATCCTGAAAATTGTTGTGCGCGTTCTGGGCGCGATCCGGAGCAAAGATTCTTCCCGGCGGCATGGGGTCGCCGTCGATGGCTTCAATCACGCCGAGTTCGTCTGAACCGACTTCGATGAGCGCCACCTTGTGCACAACTTTTTCAAACGGCCATTTGATCAGGTGCAGTCCCGGCTTCAGCACGTCCGCCTGGATCCCAACTTCGCCCTCCGTGGCGACCACACGTCCCGGCGGCATGCGTCGACCGAGATAGCGTCGCTCTTTGATCGCAATCTCTCTGGCGCCGACATTGACAAAGATGCGACGCAGGATAATGAGCAGGCTGATCAGGATTATGAAACCTACGATCAGCATTGCAACTAGGGCGACTGGGTCAATGTTTTTCATGGTGAACCTCTAATTGGTTTCAGAAGCCCGACCATCAGGGAGGGCCTCGTTGGGCAGGTGGCCCTCGCTTACGCTCGGGCTTCTGACACGACCTTGCAATTCGCGACGCGCGTCGGCGAGCATGCGCTTCAACACAAATCCTGCGCCGGAGCTGCGAGTGCGCGCAGAGAGTATCCAAAACTCGCCATCAAATAAAGCCCGCAGCTCTTCCGCGGATACATTCGCAAGTTTGCCGTCGCGCCAAAGCTCCAGAGCTAGTTCGACTGTCTGGCCGAAGCATTCGGCGTCATCGCTCAAGGCCGCGAAGTGTAGGACCTTCGCGGTGTCTTGTCGACTCGGTGCATTTCGCCACGCCTTTACGGCGGCGTTCGCCAAGCTCACGTTGACGCGTAAATCGTTTTTGACCACGAACGACAGAAGGGAAACCAGGGCTGCGTCTGAATCAAGCTGCCGAACGAATTCATTCAAAATCTGATCATACAAATCAGCGTCGCCGCTCTGCTTTGCTTCAACAAGCGCTGATTTGTCGCCGCCGCGCGCACGGTCGCGCAACGAGGCCGCCAGCAATTTGGCGCGCTCAATTTCTTCAGGTGTTTTCATGGCAGTTGTGGCGGGCGGTTCAGCGAACAGTCCCAGGAAATCGGGATTCGGCGGCAGGATGCGCTCAGAATTGTCCCGCGCAGTTTTCTGCCAAAAGTAAAGACCGATTCCTGAAAGTAAAAGGATTGCGAGAACTAAGGCGAAGGCGGTAATGAAAATGCTGACCATTCGGTCGTGAACAATCTTGCGCGTTCGTCTGGATTATACGCCGAAGCGAATCGAAAGGTTCAACCAGGCTGGGAGCGCGGACGTCCTCGTCCGCCGCTTCGTTGTTCTTTGCTTCCCGTTCACGAAGATTGCGGACGAGGACGTCCGCGCTCCCAGCATTAACGTGCGCTGATCGCATTGAAGAACAGGGGATACGTCGCCAGCGATTGCCCGCGATATTGCGGGCGAAAGCCAAACAAAATGATGCGGCCCTTGCCCATATCAACCTGCACCAAAGCAGCTTTTCCCTTCACGCGTTCGGCGCCCAGGAGCCAGCCGGACAGCAGCGGATCTTTGTCTTTCGAATACCAGGCGATGACTTTCACTGCCGGGATCGCGGACGTCCCCGTCCGCCCCTCGCCGTTTTTCTCGCGCGCCGCGGCGGGTGCGGACGAGGACGTCCGCGCTCCCAGCGCAGAGGCGTCCACGTTTCCGGCACTCAGTTCAAATACCGGCGAGTTCTCGACCCAGGCAATCGATTCCTTCGGTATTCCGAACGCGATTGGATTTGAATTATCAACTTCGATTCGCAGGATCGATCCAGGCACGTAGAAGTCAGTTCGTGGCAGCCCGTCAACCACATCGCGGACCGGCAGCTGAAATTGCTCGATCGCAAAGTCCGACGCCCGATTAAGGCAGACCAGCGTACCGCCCGCTTCGACAAATTCGCGCAGAGCCTTCACTCCTTCCGCACCAATGCCGCCGGTGTATTCGTCGGGCATCGCACCTTTCCGATGACCGTTCAGGATCGCCGCACGCACTTGATCGGGAATTACGATGCTGTCGTATTTTGCAGCCAGACCACCCGCGCGAATTTCCTGATCTTCGACTTCGCGATCATGAATCGTCATCGCGAAAGGGTGACCATTCTCCATCACCCAGCGCGTCCAGCCCGCGTCCATGGACGGCACGTGAGACTTGTACAGCCCGACCCGCACTTCGATCGGACCGCCACCGTCGCATCCGGCAAAGCCGCGATCAGGCGGCATCCGATAACGGAATGGTTTATGGATGAAGACTGGCTCGACACCCATCAGTAGTGAAATCGTATGCGCGGTGACGTCGTACGGCTGAATTGGCCGGCCCGTCGCATCGCGCATGTCCGGGTAGTGCTGGCGTTCGAGTAGCGCTTTCGCAAAGCCGGCATTCGGCTGATTCATTCTGATGACTGCCGTGCCCTCGGGATACTTGACGCCTTCAGCGACAAAGGGAAGGGGCGCGTCCATTTCAACTCCGCCGCGGTCGAGGATCTTCAGAACGTCTGCCCGATGGGGCGCCGCGGGAACGAGGATCGCAAACAACTCGTCCGGCTTTCGCGGCCGCACGGCATCCTTCTTAATCTCAT
>DATANL010000637.1:0-14511 GCA_036266295.1 Pyrinomonadaceae bacterium
CGGGCGCGAGCATCGCGATCCTGGGAATGATTGTGGCGCTCGCGGGAATGTTTCTGGCCTGGCCCAATCCTGCCAGTGTGATTCTGGCCGCGCTCTTCAACTTTGCGCTTTTCACTGCGATCGCCGTGCTGCTCGATGAACCGCGCGCGCACATCATCGCCGCCGGAGCCTTCGGCCTCGCATACGTTGTCATATTTCATGTCGTCGCCGGTCACGTGCCCTGGCAAAACCTGCGCGTCGTGTCTTTGCTGCACGTTGTCGCAAACGCGAGGACGGGCCAGTCGTTGGCGGTTCTCTTCATCGCCTTTGTGTTGGTCCATGAATGGTTGAAGCCCCGGCGAGACGGCGACGCCTTTTCATACCTGATCGCGGCGTGCGGTGTTGCCGTCGTAAGCCTGGGATTTCTGATCATCTTCGGAGTGGGGATCGCCGGTGATCCATTCTTTGTGTCGGCCATCCTGGCGCTTTACGCAGGCGGCGCTTTTTGGTTTGCGTGGCGAAGACGGATGGCCGGGTTTAGTTGGGGCGGCGCCGCGCTACTGTTCGCCGCGTCTGCACAATCCTGCAACTCGCTACTGGCGCTGTGGTTTCCCTGGCAGGCGTCGTGCCTGTTTTTTGCGCTGGCTTGCGTGATCGGCGCGATTGCCGCGCAACGGTTTGCGAAGCCTGAGACGGCGCGACTGTTTCTGCTGCCGCTCAAAGCGAGTGCCATAATCGGCTCGGCGTTCGCGGCGCTCTTGTTGATTGCGCAACTGATCTGGTTCGCGTGTGAGCCGGCCTCAATATTCGCTACGCGGGCCCTGGTCCTCGCCTTTGTCCTGACCGGCCTGTTGTGGCTCGAGGGCTCAGCGATTTTCTTCGCGGGCATGCAGGTCGCACTCGCGTTGGCCGCTGTGCTGTTGACCAAGTCGCTCCTGCAACACTTCGACTGGTATGGCTTCCGGCCCCATGCCTGGGCCGATCCGCGCGCCCTGCAAGTGCAGGGAATAGTACTCGCGCTGATGTGTCTCACGTGGGTGGGACTTCGCCTCGTGTGGCGAAAGTTCTTCCCAACAAATGAACCCAATCGCCTAAAGCAGATAGTGACGCAGGTGTCCTTCGATCACGCGCTGTCGGTGGCGCTGTTGCTCGGATTCACAATTCTTTTGCTGTACGGATCGGCGACCGGGATCGTTTATGAGCTAAGCAAAACCGATCGGATCACCGCGACTTACGATTTTGCCGGTCACCCTCACGCGTTCATCTTTGGCATCGGCAGTTTGTTCCTGCTGATCGTCTTGCTGGCGGCAATAGTTGGCAATGCGGTTGAGCGACGAACGTTTGTTCTCGGAATAATTCTCACACTGTGGTGCGTGTGCCCGCTGGTCGCGGGACGCTTTGAATCACAAGTCGCAACCGCATCAGCCGGACGTTGGGCCGTCGCGATTTTCCTGTTGATTGCCTCGATCCTGTATGCCTTTCGCGAAAAGCTCTGGCCCGGCCGACCGACTGAGCATGCATTGATCGATCATCTCGGTCGCGCTTTGTTGCTGCTCTTAACGCTTGGGCCATTGTTGCTGCTCACGCTCACGCCGGCAGTCGCCGCCGTCAACAACATTCCCACGCGCGGACCGCAGACAGGTTTCTTTCACGCGATCGGCTCGGTCGCTTTGTACGGCGTGCCGCTGACGATGGCAGTAGTCGCTCTGGCGATTGCTGCCGCGCGTGAACGGTCCGCATCCTTCGTATTCGCCGCCGGCCTTTTGGTCAACTTCACCGTGACCGTGGTCCACATCTATGCGGTCGCCAGTGGGCACGCGCCCATGAATGCTGTAGTGCTGGTGAATTCGCTGCAGCTGAACGCGATCGCCGCAGCCGGCGTGGCGCTGATATGGATCGCCACGCGACCATGGTGGCTCTCTGCTTTAACTTTGAGTGATGACGAAGTGACTGATGCGGGCGCTGACGTCGATACAGATCAAGAGTACTCGTACAGCTTCGTTCATGACCGCCCTCCGTCATCGCGAGACGCGATAGCCCGCGCGCTACTGACCTGTCAAATCTTATTTGCAATCGCTCTCAACGCGCTGGTGATCGCGCCACTGGTACTTCATATGATCGCCGTTCCCGATCGCGTCGGCCGCGCCACGTTTGCCGGCGGCGGGTTCACCGGATGGCTGGCCGTGTCTCTGACAATCGCGTCGGTCATCGTCTTTTATAAAGCCTCGGCCAAGGCGATTCGCTTCGTCAGTCTGGCGGCTGCTCTGCTCGCCCTGGGCGCGCTGATTTCGTTTCGGCTGGCGCCGCTGGGCATCGCCAACTGGGCCGGCTTGCACATCCTGATGGCCTCCTTAGTCGCGATCGCCTGGATACTGCTCGCCGCGAGAGACTTGCCGCGACAACGCACCTTAGCCCGCGCGCTGTCGGCGATGGGCATGCCCTTCGCAGACAACTGGGCTGACGACGGCGAATTGTTCACCGCGGGCATTGCGATAACCGCGATCGTGGTGGCTCTGCGCGGGCCTCTCAGCGATCCGGCCGGCGCCTGGTGGTCCATCGGCGTCTTCCTGGCGATGAGCGCGCTGGCAGCGTCACTCAACTGGATCACGTTCAGGCGTGGGTACATCTATGCGGCGGGCCTGCTGTTCAATCTTTCGGTTTCGATCTGGTTGATTAAATACGGCACGCAGCCGGGGACCCTCGGCGGTTTTGTGGAAGCGAACATCGTCGCGCTAAGTCTCGCCGGAATTCTGTGGCTGTTGCTCGAATTAAGATTGCGCCGCGTCACCGGCAAGCCAGGCAGTCCAGCTTCATTTCACAACGTGGCCGCGCTGGCATCGCTGGTAGCGATGACGATCATCGCCGGCGGTCGTCTTTATAACGATCTCTTGGAGTTTTATCAGACCTTTCTTCCGTGGCTTGATCTGATCACGTTGGCGTCGTTGGCCGCGTTGATGTGCGCGTGCCTTTGGGACCGCGATGCGGAATACGCAGTTGCCGGAATTTATCTGATCGGGCTGCTCAGCGCCGCAACGGCGATCCGTCACGTTCATCTCGCGCCGCGAAGTCTGGTTTGGTCCTTGACGTTGGCGGCTGCGGTCCAGGCGATCGTTGCGGCGGTGCTGTGGCGGCTGCGACGGACAATCATGACCGCGGCCGGTCGGCTAAAGATTCCGGCGCGGATAGACGTCAATGCCGATTCTCTAACCTGGCTGCTTTTTTTCAATGCGATCGTCATCGCGTGGGTCGTTGTGCTCGTGTTCTGGATCGAAGTGGTTTTTGAAAATTCGTTGATGCGCTTGATTGCGTCAGTTGGCGTGATGGCGCAGGTGCTGACGTTCGGACTGATGGCCGAGGGAACGTGGCGTCGTGAGTTACGGCGCGCGGCGTTTGGCTTGCTGGTGATTGGCGTGGTCTTTTTCGGTTGGGCGTTTCTCACGCCGGGCGACAGCGGCACCTGGCTGAATCGGGCGGTGATTCTGATGATCGTGATGTTCGCCGCCGTCGCAGTCTTTGGCGGCGGAGTCGCAAAGCTGGCCGAGCAGAAACCAGAGTGGGTTAAAGCGATTCGTGACTGCGTCCCCGCGATTAGCCTCGCGGGGATCATCGCACTGGCCTTTGTCCTCTCAACTGAAATCTATTATCAGATCGCATTCGGCGCGGTTGCAGTTAAATCGTGGGCATTGACTACCGTCGGCGTAACGCTCGCCGCGATGATCGTCGTCTGTATCTTCTTCGCGCTTTCACCGAAGCACGATCCGCTGGCGCTCGGCGATCATTGGCGCGGCAGCTACGTCTATGCCGGCGAAGTGCTGGTGGTGCTTTTGTTCATGCACATTCGTCTGACTATGCCGTGGCTGTTCCATGGATTCTTCCAGCGGTACTGGCCGCTGGTCGTTTTGGTGATCGCGTATGCCGGCGTCGCGATCAGCGAGTTCTTCAAGCGGCGCGAAGTGCACGTGCTGGCGACGCCGATTCAACGCACGGGTGCTTTTCTCCCTTTGCTACCGGTAATCGGATTTTGGATCGCGGCCTCACAAGTCGAATATTCGACGTTGCTGTTTGTAGTCGGTGGTCTCTATGGTCTGCTGGCGATCCTGCGCAGATCGTTTTTCTTCGGACTGGCCGCGGCGTTGGCCGGAAACGGTGGCCTCTGGTATCTGCTGCACGAAACTTCTGAATATCATTTTTATCAGCATCCGCAACTGTGGTTGATCCCGGCGGCGATTTCAGTGCTGGTCGCGGCGCATTTGAATCGAAAAGATTTTTCGGAAACGCAGATGACCGGCATTCGCTACACGTGCCTGGCCACGATCTACGTCTCGTCGACGGCTGACATCTTCATCAATGGGGTGGCCACATCACCCTGGTTGCCGCTGGTGCTCGCCGGCCTGTCAATCGCGGGCGTGTTCGCCGGCATGATCTTTCGCATTCGCGCTTTTCTGTTGCTCGGCGCGTTGTTCCTGCTATTGGCCATCGGGACAATGATCAAATTTGCGTCAGTGAATTTTGGTTGGACGTGGCTGTGGTACGTCGCCGGCATTGTGACCGGCGCCGCGATTATCACCACGTTCGCGATCTTCGAAAAGCAACGCGCCGACGTGATGCGGCTGGTGGAAGAATTCAAAGATTGGAAAGGCTAGGAAGGAGCGCACGCATCCTTGCGTGCGGGCCGCGGACATCCCTGTCCGCTTTTCGTTAAAGGACAACCATGAATCGCAGACAATTTAATTCAGGATTAATGCTGACAACCGCGGCAGCAATCGCGAAAGGTGAGCCGCTCTCTCATGCTGGCGGTGCGGAAACGGTGCGGGTCAACGGCGATCGCCTGAGCTATCAGCTGAAGTATTTGGCCCAATTCGGCAAGAATCCCCAGGGCGGCGTCAGTCGCGTCGCTTACAGCGAAGCCGATCGACAGGGACGCGAGTTCGTAATGGGCTTGATGCGCGCGGCGAAGCTCGATGTTTCCATCGACGCCGCAGGCAATCTCATCGGCCGCCGAGCGGCTGCGAACAACAATGCGCGGCTGCTGCCGATTCTATTTGGCTCGCACATCGACAGCGTTCCCGAAGGCGGCAACTATGACGGCGATGTGGGATCACTAGGCGCCATCGAAGTTGCGCAGACGCTCGCGGAAAACAACCTGTGGCTGCGACACCCAATCGAGGTGATCATTTTTCAAAACGAAGAAGGCGGTTTGATTGGCAGCGAAGCAGTCATCGGCGCCCTATCCGAAAGGGAACTCGATCTCGTCAACAAGAGCGGCAAGACTGTGCGCGAAGGGATCAAGTTCCTTGGCGGCGACGTGAGCAAGCTCGCCGGCGTTAAGCGCGAGAAGGGAAGCATCGCAGCTTATCTCGAATTACACATCGAACAAGGCGGCACGCTCGAAGCGGAAAAGATCGACATCGGAGTGGTCGAAGGCATCGTCGGCATCAACTGGTGGGACGTGACGATCGAAGGTTTCGCGAATCATGCGGGCACGACCGCGATGAACAATCGTCAGGACGCTCTGCTGGCCGGCGCCAAATTCATCGAAGCGGTGAATCGCGTGGTGACGTCCGTGCCGGGACGCCAGGTCGGCACGGTTGGACGCATTCAGGCCCTGCCGGGGGCGCCGAACGTAATTCCGGGAAAAGTCGTCTGTAGTTTGGAACTGCGCGACCTCGACGCGGCGAAAATTCAAATGCTGTATCAAAAGATTCGCGCGGAAGCCGATGAGATCGCGAAATCAAATCGGGTGACGTTCGACTTCAAAGACCTCAACGCCAACATTCCCGCACCGACTGATCCGCGCCTCCGCGCGATCATCGACAGCTCGGCGAAAGAACTCGGTCTCTCAACAAAGTTAATGCCCAGCGGCGCCGGTCACGACGCCCAGGACATGGCCCGCATCGGTCCGGTGGGAATGATCTTCATCCCCAGCATCGGCGGCATCAGCCATTCGCCGAAAGAGTTTTCACGGCCGCAGGACATTGAGAATGGCGCGAATGTTTTGTTGGGAGCGGTGTTGAAGGTAGATCAGGCCTGAGTAATGATCGCTGCCAAGGGCCGAAGGCAAAGATTTGGCCGCCCAAATAAGCAAACGCTCTGCGCCACGAGCCAAATCCTTCCCCTCTGTTCCGCATTGCGGTACACTCCGCTGGTAAACCTCGCACAAACAAAACCCGTAGGACTCAAGGCGGTCTTTCTTGCATCGAGCGATCGCAGTTGGCCCGTCGCCCGGGGCTTTTGTCGGACGAGAGAACAAGGTCATCTGCAATCGCCGTTGCTCCCGGAGGTGAAATAAAATGATTAGAACTACTGCCACTGCCGCTTTTCTCCTGGTTATTCTTTCTGTCTCTTTGTCAGGTGCGGCAGCGCCGCAAACACTAAGCAAATGCACCGTGCAGACAAGACAGTTGATCCTGCCAAAGGGCCGCTCGCTTCGATTAACAGGGACGGCTTTAGTCCGCGGCAGTGTCGAATACCACGTGAAGCCTAAGGTCGACACGTCGCTCGAGATCAAACTAACGACAGCCGATCACCTCCCTCTAAATCTTTATCTTTTGGATCCGCCAACGGCGCAAGGTAATGGCACCGACACGTGGCAGGGCACGTTAAGCGGAGGCAGCGAATATACCGTAGCGATAAACAATTGTTCCGGCCGCACGTCGCTAAAGTTTCAGATGGACGTAAAGGCGTACTGAATCCGAGAATGACTTCGTCACATCTTCACGAAAGGAATAGCCATGGAGGAGCAAACCAAAAATCCAAATGTCTCTAACGATCCGGAGTTAAATGATATTAACGCGGAAATTGCGGCCGCACAGTTGCGGAAACTGAGACTCGAACTTAAGAATTTGGAAGAGGAACGCGGGTGGTGGTCTCACGTCCCCAGGCTAATCGTTCCCATGATAACTGCGTTGGTTTCGATCTTTGGCTTTCTATTTGGTGTTTGGGTTTTTACTAATCAGCAGGAGAAAGACAGAGTCACCAGAGAAAACGAGCGGATAAGTTTACTGAGAAATCAGTATCGCACCGGCTATGACCAATTGCTTCAGTTTTCCGCAAATCCGAACATGACGGCCACACAGGCCCTTGCACTGCAAAAGCAGCTAAACACTTTGATTGATTCCATCTACGACCCTAACTCAACCGACGATAAGACTAAAAAGGAGGGGATAACAACAGCGAATAGAGAGGAGAAAGACAACGTAACCAACGGAATACTTTCCCTCGTTTATAACGATTGTGATTTCACCCAAACAAGAAATGTCAGGTTTGATAAGGGTGCTCTGCAGGATTGGAATGGGTACAAAGAAAAACTAAAGGGCAACATTGTCATGGAGAAATATTTTGAAGCTCTCAAAGATCTTCAAGTCCGGGAGCCGGACTACATTGCTTCTATTCGCGGAGCGCAAGACCGTGCCGATGAGGATCCGGAGCCACTAAAAGATCCCTACCGGAGCGTCATCGACGGGTTTATCTGTCACTACAACCTGCTGTCCGATGACGAAAAAGCTACGGCAAGAATCAAGTTCAAAAACATCACCAAGAATCCCTTCCTTGCCGCCGATCTATCGAAATACCCATGCCGGTGACGAAGGCGCGCGATTCGATCTTGCGATCGTAATTGTCGGGACGGGCGTTTCGGGTTTTGAGACTGTTATCGCCAACTGCACCGACCCTCATCCATCATCGTCCACCAATCGGTCCCAATCGGTTGACCGTCGGGTGGCTCGTTAGGTTTGGTGAGATTCATCTTCTTCGGATCGTCCTGGAACCGTTTGATCTGGTTCGAAACATACAGCAGGAAAGCGCGTTGATTGCGATCGCGGGTTAAGCCTGATTGCTCCGCCGTCCAGGTTTTCAATTCATCCAGCTTCAATTCGGCAATCGCTCGTACTTCATTAGACGCGCGTTCGTTGGCCGCGAGGGTCATCAATTCATTAAGCACGACGGCGTTGACGGTGTGCTGAATTTCACCACCGTAACCGCTGCGCACCGAAGCGCGGAACGTCTCGGTGATGATCTTGTCAAAGTAGTCGCCCAGCATCGGATACTCGGCGCCGTTGCGGGCGTGGAACTCGACGATGCGCGCCGCGCGTTCGGGGTTGAAGAGAAAATCACAGACGTGATTCGCATAAGCTTCGGCGGGCGCCAACGCGTCGAACGCCGGCGAAGTGCGAATGCGAAAGTCCTCGCGGGTGCGTTGATAGCCCGGCGGCCGCGGCGGAATTAAACGCAGCAACGATTCCGGGATCGTTAGGTTCTCGGGCTTCAAAGTATTGAGCACCGCGTACAGCGCGCGCTTCTGTTCCTGCGGCGAAACGATTTGCGGGTTGCTGTCGCCTTTGCCGCGCAGGCTGAAAGTGTAATCAAGACCGCCGATCAATTTCGCGACGGCTTCAACCTGATAGCGATGATGCATGTAGAGCGGCACCAGTACATCTTCGAGCGTGGCCATCGGCGCGCCTTCGCGAATGTTGTTTTCGCCAAACCGATTAAGCGCGATGTCACGAACTTTCATTAGGTTCTCGAGACCGTCGATGACGTTCGTGCCGTTGTCCCAAAGGTGCGTGTAGGAACTCGACGCGCTGGGCGGCCGCGCATCCTGATCGGTGAGATAACGCAGTCCTCGTCCAAACGCCTCGCTGAGAATTTTATCGAGCGCGGCCTGTTCGTTTGTGCCCGGCGCAAAATCCGAGTAGCCGTAGGTGATCGCGACCTTGTCCCAATCACCAATTCCTTTCGCGTAGGCATTTGAAAGATCGGCCTGGCCATCGGGGCCGAGCGTCACGAGCGGCGCCGGATAATCCATCACCGAAGCTCGATTCGTGGTGCTGGCGGCGAAGTTATGTTGCAGGCCGAGGGTGTGGCCGACTTCGTGCGCCGCGAGCTGACGCAGACGCGCGATTACCACCTGCTGCATGAGCTTATCGACTACAGTTTTGTCTTTGCCGTACGGCGCGATGAGACCGGACGCGATCAAAAAGTCCTGGCGATCGCGCAGCGAACCGAGCGAAACGCGGCCTTGAATAATTTCACCGGTCCGCGGATCGGTGACCGACGAGCCGTACGACCAGCCGCGGGTCGATCGATGCACCCATTGAATGACGTTGTAACGCACATCCATCGGATCGGCGTCAGGCGGCATGACTTCGACGCGAAAAGCATTGCGATAGCCGGCCGCTTCGAACGCCTGGTTCCACCAGCTGGCGCCTTCGATCAATGCCGAACGCACCGGCTCAGGCGCGCCGCGATCCACGTAGTAGACGATCGGCTTCACGGGTTCGCTCATCGCCGCCGAAGGATCTTTCTTTTGCAGACGATGATGATCAATGTAGTGCTTGACGATAGGGTCGCTGATCGGCGTGGCGAAATCCATGTACTGGATGCCGAAGAAACCAGCGCGCGGATCATTCTCGCGCCGGTGAAAACCGGGGCCGGGCAATTCGACAAACGAAACGTGTTCCCGCACCGTGATCGCGTTGGCGACCGGCGTCACTGATCGCACCAGTGGACCGCCTTCGCCTTCGGTGGTGAACGTCAAAGTCGTTTCGACTTCCGTATTCTTGGGAAAGTTTTTCGTGTTGGCGAGATAGAAGGCCGAGCGGGTCGCGTCCAGACGAAACTGGCCCTGTTGCATTCGTTGGAGCGTGCCGGGAATTCCGTGCACGTCACGCAGGTAGAAATTGGTTGCGTCCACCAGCGCGCGATTGCCTTCCTCGGCGGCGACTTCAAATCCCCAAAGCGTCGATTCGGCAAAAGCGTCTTTCACTGCGCGCCGCTCGTCAGCATTGTCACTGTCGGCGCGATAACTTTCATTGGAAGCAATCAGCAGCACGCGGGGCCCGATGCGTTCGAATCGCACCACGTGCGTCTGGCCCACCTGCCCGCGATCCAAACCAATATCATTTGAACCCATGCCCGCCGGCAATGACTCGACGTAAAGAAATTCGGAATTCCATTTGTCGATCTCCAGCCAGAGCTTGCCGGCTTTGGCGTCCCAATAGAACGGATAGTAGCCGGGGAACTTTTGCATGCTCGCGATTCTTTCCGTGATCGTCTGCGTCTTGGTTTCGCTGCCGCCACGCGGCTGGGCGATCACGGTCGAGCTAAATAGACAGATCGCGAAACAGAGTACGACTCGTTTCATTGTTGCTTCCTCCGAATTCGATTTGCTGCGGGATTGCTTCTGCGTAATTGCGTTGATGTTAGCGGATTACTTCTACTATGATTCGCGCGCCGTCGCAACTGAGCCCTCAACTTGTAGAGCTCAACTAATCTCGGGCCTCTGTACGGCTCTCCAGAATTACACGTCGTTCGCCGACATCCTGTCTGCGTCAACTAGATATTTATAGCGTTTGCAGTACAAAAAAACGGCTTGACTTTTTTTGCGGGACGCTACTTTCGTCGCGTTTCGAGTTTCCCACCCCGACAAATAGCTTTCCCGCAACCCCGACAATTAAATTTCATCCGCTCCGGATCATACGGAGGAGAGTTTTTATGTATCTCCATGCTCACCCATATCGAAAGATATTCTGTGGCAGCTTAAATTTGATTGGAATCCGTGGCGACGAGGCGAAGAGTCAAAGCGTGCTCATTTGCCGGATCGTCTGCGCTACGTTTTGCGTCTTGTCGGCTTTCGCGAGTGTGGCAGTTTCACAACGCGAAGCTACGACAGCCGCCAAAATTGGCGATCGGGTTGTGACGCAGCAGGAAGTCGACGATTCGATTGCCGACCAGCTGCGCCCGTTGCAAGAGCAAATCTATGCGCTGAGGAAAGTTGCCCTTGATAACCTAATTACGCGAACGCTGCTGGAGGATGAAGCGAAGAAGCGCGGAATCACAGTCGACGAACTGCGGAAGCAGCTGACCAGCGGCAGTGTCGCGGTGTCCAAGGATCAACTCGACCAATCTTACGCAGAGAACGCTCGCGCTTTCGGATCGATGAGTCCGGATGAAGCGAAGGAGCGAGTGCGCCTCGATTTAGAAACGCAAAAGCGAATAGAACTTTATCGCGGCGCCCTGGCGCGCCTTCGTGCCGACAGGCATGTGGAAGTGTTCTTAGCGCAGCCCAAGTTGCTTGTAAGAACCGAAGACACTGCTGGAGCTGCCTCGTTAGGCGAAAATGATGCGCCGGTTACCATCATTGAGTTCTCTGATTTTCAATGCCCGTTCTGTCGACAATCGCAGGCGACGATCAAAAAGGTTCTCGAGAGCTATGGCCGCCAGGTGCGGCTGATTTTCAAGAATTTCCCACTCGACATTCATCCTTATGCGTTTAGTTCCGCACAAGCGGCAGTCTGTGCGAAAGAACAGGGCGCGTTTTGGAAATATCATGACGCACTGTTTACCGCGAACGATTTGTCTGACAGCGGACTAAACAAAATTGCCAAGGCATTGGGACTCGATAGTCTTAAGTTTGACCAGTGCATGACATCGGAAAAATCTCGCCAATTTGTCACAGAGGACATTACTGAAGGGCAGCGGCTGGGCGTTAATAGCACCCCAACATTTATTGTGAATGGAAGTGTGATACACGGAGCGGTCAGTTTTCATGATTTCAGCGAGGTCATTGACCGCGAGCTGAAATCTCGGAGTCAATAGCAAAGACGATCCCACAGAAGGAGTTAAGAACCATGAGAACTACATCACCCAATTCCTGGTACTTGCTTTTGCTCTTAGTTCGGTTACCGCGGGCCTGGGACAGCGGAATGATTCGAGAGCGGTTCAGAAGGGCAACGGTTCAACCGTTAGGCCGGAAGAAAGAATCATCCGAGAGACATACGAGAAGGCCTCACAATTGTCCAAAGCGGCAACCCTAATCGAAGGCCAAAATGATCCTGAGAAACGTGCAAACGCACGATCAGACGCAGGTCCCGCAATTGAATTTGAATTGTCGAACTTTAAATTTGGCAGTATTGACGAAATCAGGAAATTGCGTAGGTCAGATTTAATCACTCCAGCCAGTGGAGACGTGCTTTCGCTTCACCTGTTCATCCGCACCAAAAATCGTGGCGATGAACACGTTGCTTACAAAGCATCGTGGGTAGCAGGAGACGGGACCCTGTATGACAAAAAGTGGACCGTTGCCGAGCTTTTCCAATTAGAGCCCACCCAATCTTACGACATCGGCGAATATGCGACATACGACGTGAAGGTGTCATATCTGGGCAAGAGCCGCAGCTACCATGCGCTTGCGTTATTTCATAACTTGTACGGCTCCGCTGCCAATCCTCAACCAGTTTTTTGGGACAATATCGTGGGTCCGGCGCACATCTTGACCGATGTGCGAAGCGAAAAACGGCCGCTAATAGGGCAAAAGGAAGAGCTGGTAAAGCCGCGCAGCGAGCAGATTAGTCGGTACACGAATCAAATGCGGTTCAGAAAGGTACTGTTCGACTTGAATGGGAACGGAACGCTTGATCCGATATCCTGGACAGCGCCTCAGTCAGACGATGGTTGGCTGGCACTTGATAGAAACGGTAATGGGAAAATCGATAGCGGCCAGGAATTATTCGGTAATTTTACGGCTCAGCCAAACTCGCCACAGAAGAATGGGTTCCTGGCTTTGGCAGTGTTTGACAAACAGGGGAACGGCGGCAACGGCGACGGCGTTATCGGTAAAAAAGATCGGATCTTTGATTCTCTCCGAATTTGGCAGGATAAGAATAAGAATGGAGTGTCTGAACCGGGAGAACTGCATAAGCTTTCGGATCTTGGCATCGACGCAATCTCACTGGGCTATAAGACCTCTAAGCGAACCGACCAATTCGGCAATCAATTCAAATACCGCGCCAAAGTTGATGACGAGAAACACCAGCATGTCGGCCGCTGGGCTTGGGATGTCTTTCTCCAGAGTAAGGGCGTACCCAACTCCTAATACAAGTTGAGACCCGCGTGCGGTAGTTACGAGGACTTGCGCAGCCCAAGATAATCGGCGCGTGTATTCCGCCGTTAAATCCGTGAGGTGATAGAGGGTCGCCGGCCGACGGCGGCCACCGCTCCCAAAGGCGACTCTCTCCTAACACCTCACAAGAATCCATCCTTTGGTAGTGGCTCATTATGTGCCACTACCTATCCTTTTTGATTCTTGAGGCAAAACCGTCGCTCGATCCAAAGTCGACCGAAAATGCGATTTATGGAGCAAAGCCGCGGCAACTCAAGACGTTTTCCCTACGAAACAAGCGTTTCTCTGGACCAGATAGAGCCTTCACCATCTCAAAGGAAGTTCTGATTAGCGCGCCGAAACCTTAAACCAGAACAACCAAACTATCGATTAGCGCGATCCGAGTACGCACATGGCGATGTAGATAGCAGCGCGCATGTTCTGATTCCTTCCTGAGTGCTTTTATTGATCTGGCGCGGTGCCTCTAGTATCATTCGCGCACCTCGCAAGTCAAAGACAGTTTCAAACTGGCTCAAAGCCAGAGCGCCTGCGACCACTGGGCGGCACAGTTCGTCCGACTGCTCTGCAAAACCTATCGCCCAGTTCCGCGGCCCTTTATTAGTGTCAGTGTCTACCAATTCTCGGAGGCCCCATGACTAATGATCACAACAAAGTCTCTAAATGGGAAAAGGTATCGACCTTTGTCACGTGTCTGCAACTCGTGGTGGTAATAATCTCAGTCCTTCTGATCCGTTCGCAGTTGCGGCAGCAAGTTGACCTCAACAAATTTAGCAACACGCAGTCACTGGTTGGTCTGGTGACGCCGTTAGACCTGCGAACTACGGATCCCGACATCGCACGCTTATGGGTGACCGGTGACGAGGCCATCGACAAGATTGCCGACGATACCGAGCGACGGATGAAGCGGCACCAGTACCGGCAGCTCGTGGCCAACTATCTCGTCTTCTATGAAAACGTCTATTCGCAGCACAAGAACGGCGTGCTGGACCAGGAGATTTACGATGGTTGGATGGCGGACCTGGCATCGTTCATCTGCGAACACAAGATAGCCCGACACTGGCAGGACGAACGCGAATTCTATCGCACCGAATTTCGCAACGAAGTCGACAAGCTCATAGCCAAACCTTGTCCCGCGACATCGCCAGAGTAAATCGGTCTGACCTCGCCATTTATTCATGCGAAGAAGGATCGATGTGAATCAGTTGGGCCATGAGGAGCGCCGCCTGGCCGTCACCCGTGGCATCGACTTTCTGTATTCAACTGCATGCGATATCGAGCACTTTGAGGTTTACGGATTTGATTTTCTCTCTTGCTTCCACGCCATCGCCTTGACCCAGGCAGATACGCTACGCCTGCGTGCGCAGAGTATCTGTGCGGAACTCGCGCGTCGCTGGCGGTTCGCTCATCCGGCCTTACCCGCAGAACTCGATGCCGACACGCTCACGCAGTTCCTGATCGCTGCGAATGTCGCCGATAACATCGGTTTGCCGGACAGCGCGATGAAGGCGGCCATTTGCCGCGCCGCCAGCGACTTTCAACCCCAGGACTTTTACTGGTTCGATCCACGAATTGAACCGCCGCCCGAAGATGTGCCGGAAGAGTGTGAATGCGGCGCCGGCAATCCGCGCGGGAGC
>DATANL010000638.1:0-2741 GCA_036266295.1 Pyrinomonadaceae bacterium
TTCGGTCAGGAGTTGTCGCATCACGCGCCATCGTGACGCGCCCAACGCCGTCCGAATGGCCATCTCCTTCTGACGGGCCGCAGCGCCGGCAAGCAGCAGGTTGGCCACATTCGCGCAGGCGATCAGCAGCACGAAGCCCACGGCGCCGAACAGGAGCAACAACATGGATCTGGTCTCGCCTACCAGATGCTTGTGCAACGACACGACGCGATTGAATCGCCGCTTGTTCGTATCTGGATACTGCTGTCGCAAACGAGACGTAATCAGTTCCATTTCGCTCGATGCCTGTGACACCGATACGCCGGGTTTCAACAACGCCACCGCAGCCAACATTCCAAAACCGCGCACTTGAGTCGGATCCATGCCTTCATTCAACGCTGGAGCGAGCCGGTACGGCGGCACCCAGACTTCGGTCTTGTCGGGGTATTGAAAGCCCGCTGGGGCGATACCAATCACGGTGACACTGTTGCCGTCGATCGTGATCGGTTTGCCCACGAGTTGCGGATCGCCCGCGAAACGTCTTTGCCAAAGAGCGTGACTTAGAACCACAACTGGCGGGTGACCGGCTTGTTCGTCGGCAGGAATAAACAAGCGACCTTGTACCGGCTCGACGCCGAAAACCGAGAAGAAGTTTGCCGAAGTCATCGCCAACTCAATGCGTTCAGCTTGATCCTGGGTGGCCAGATTCGCGGGACGCGTAAGGATTGCGGCCAGATGCTCAAACACCGTGTTCTGGGCGCGCCAGTCAAGAAAGTTGGCGGGAGTGACCTGCCCGCGGGTGCCCTCTGAGTTGAATTCCTGAATCGCTACGATTCGATCGGCCTGCCGGTAAGGCAAAGGGCGCAGCAAAACTGTATTGACCACGCTGAAGATCGCCGAGCTGGCGCCAATGCCGAGCGCGAGCGTGACAATCACGAGCGCGGTGAAGCCTGAGTGTTTGAACATGCTGCGAAAGCCGCCGCTGATATCTTTCAGTAAGATCTCCATAGGATCATTTCCAATTTCAGATTGCCAATTGCCAATTTGAACTGCCGCGTTCTCTGTCCCTCGCCAATTGGCAATGACATCACTCGTAACGTAGAGCCACCAATGGATCGACTTTCGTGGCTCGTCGCGCCGGCAAATAGCACGCAAGTAACGCCGTGATCAGGACGCCCACAGCGACCGCTGCCAAAGTCAGCCAATCTGTCGGGCTGACTCCAAACAAAAGACTTGTCATCCAGCGCGTCAAAGCGTAGGCGCCGATCAGACCAGTGACGACGCCGGCCGTAGCGAGAACCATCCCGCCTTTTAGAACCAGTTTCAGTACGTCCCTCATTTGCGCGCCCAACGCCATGCGAATACCGATCTCCTGCGTTCGTTGGGTGACGTAATAGGCCGTGACTCCGTATATCCCGATCATCGCCAGCAATAAGGCCACCGCGGCAAAAGCACTCAGCAGCAGCATCGGCGCGCGACGTGGGGCAACTGAATTCGCCAACACATCGTCCATCGTGCGCACGTTGTAGATTGGAGCGCCTTTATCAACACCACGGATTTCGTTTCTAACTGCGGAAATAACGCTGGTGGGTTCGCTGCTGGTGCGGAGCACAATCGACATGCTTCCCCAGGTCGCATCCTGGGCGTACGGGACGTACATTTGCTCGGCGGGCTTGTTCGCCAGAGACCCTTTGGTTTCGCCTACCACACCCACAATCTCGCGCGAAAACTTTTCGTCATGCCAAATCGCGAGGCTCTTTCCGATCGGGTTTTGTCCGGGCCAAAGCTTTCGCGCCATCGGTTCGTTAATAATCAAAACCTTCGGCGCCTTGTCCGTATCCTGATCTGTAAAAGCACGGCCGGCAATCAAAGGAATTTGCAGCGTCTGAAAATAGCCGGGGCTGACTGCGAGGTAGGCCGCGTCGCCTTCCTCTTCGGTCGTCGCCGGTCGGCCTTCCGGAATGTATCCGCGCCCAACATTGAAGGTGTCGCCACTGAGGGGAAGACTCAGGATCATTCCCGCGGACTGAACCCCGGGCACCGTTTGCAGCCGCGCAATTACCTGTTGAAAAAATTGAGACCGCGGTTCGTTCTCGCGAAATTTTCCGGGCGGAGCCGCCACCCGAACTGTAAGCACGTGATCCGCATTGATTCCGGGCTTTACATCGCGCAGATGGATGAAACTTCTAATCAGGAGTCCGGCGCCGACTAGTAAGACAAAGGACATGGCGATCTCGCCGGCCATCAGGAGTCCGCGCAGGCGATCACTGCGTCCGCCTCCGGCGTTGCCACGCGAGCCAATCTTCAAGCCTTCGGCCTGATCCACACGAGATGCCTGCAACGCCGGAACCAACCCGAAGATCAGGCCGGTAACAGCCGCGAGCAAAATGGCGAAGACAATCAGGCGGGCGTCAGGTCGAATCTGGTCGAGGCGAGGAGTGTTTGCGGGACTGATGGCAATCAGCAGTCTGGTTAACCAAAGACTGAGAACTAAACCTAAGGTTGCGCCGATAAACGAAACCAAGAGACTCTCGGTCAGGAGTTGCCGAATTATGCGAAGCCGGCTGGCGCCCAGCGCTGCCCTGACGGCAATCTCTTTCTGTCGCGAAGTCGCGCGGGCCAGCAGCAGGTTGGCGATATTGGCGCAGGCAATCAGCAGGACAAAAGCGACTGCGTAGAGCAGCACCAACAACGAAGGCCGAACCTCGCCCACCAGGTTCTCATGTAAGGTCGCAACCTTTACGGTCCATCCGTAATTGGAT
>DATANL010000639.1:0-3267 GCA_036266295.1 Pyrinomonadaceae bacterium
GATTCTGGGAGCGCTGCTCGCGCCGAAGAACACTGAGCGCACCGGTTTCGATCTGGAAAAAGATTTTCTGGTTAAGGCGGGACTGGATCCGTTGGGCGCGCAGCAAGGCGACGGCGCCGGAGGCAATGCACACTTCTCGCCCGACTTCATGGTCAGCTACCTCACCTACATGTCTAAGCAGAAAGACTTTCAGGTCTTCTACGACGCGCTCCCGATTCTCGGCCGCGACGGCACGCTCTTCGACATCCAGCCGCAATCACCGGCCGCCGGGAACGTCCACGCCAAGACCGGAACGTTTTCAGTTTTCGATCCGCTGAACCGCCGGCTGCTGGTCACCGCCAAGGGACTGGCCGGTTACATGACGACAAAGAAGGGTGAACACCTCGCCTTCGCGATCTACATCAACAATGTTTCAGTTTCGACTGAGCGCGATGAAGTGAAGAAGGTTGTGGGACAGGCGGTGGGCGAGATTGCGGCGGCGGCGTATTGATGGGAGTCAGTACCATCCGCGTGAGCGGATGGGATCCAAATGAGCCAAACATGTCATTTGATCCATCTGCTTACGCAGATGGTACTGACCCGATTCTCACCGGCAAACCCGTCCGTGACGATTCGTAAATCGCTTCAATCAATTCCAGTTCGGCAAAGTCAGGTGCCGGTTCGCACAAGTCTGGTGGCATTTCAGACGAGTCAGGTGCCTTGTCAGACGAGTCAGGTGCCGTTTCAGACGAGTCAGGTGACGTTTTAGACGAGTCAGGTGCCATTTCAGACGCGTCAGGTGCCTTGTCAGACGAGTCAGGTGCCGTTTCAGACGAGTCAGGTGCCATTTCAGACGAGTCAGCTGCCGTTGATAAGGTGAAGATAGCGAATGCGGTGTCAAATCAGTCTGTAGACCTGGATGTCTTGGATTTGAGGAAGATGATCAACCGCTTAGTTGCTTTCATTAATAGCGCGAATGATTTTTGAGGAACCTGATGAATAGAACCTCTCTTATGATCGCCATTGTCGGAGTGCTTGTTAGTATCCCCGTCACCGCCCAACAACCCATCCAACTCAAACCCACACCCAAAACCGTCGCCTGGGGTTACTACGACGCGGCGACGGCGCCGGTGATGCGGGTGAAGTCGGGCGACATGGTCGAGGTGCAGACGTTGATTACTTCTTCGCCGGCGCGTCTGGAAGGCGCGGGCGTCAAACCCGAGGACGTCGAGCAATCGCTGCGCGACATCTACAAAGAAGTCACGAACAAGGGGCCGGGTGGTCATATCCTGACCGGGCCCATCTTTGTTGAAGGCGCGGAGCCGGGCGATGTTCTCGAGGTGCGCATCAAGCAGATCAAGCTGGCGATTCCTTATGCTTACAACGCGTTCGGTCCGGGCCGCGGTTTTCTGCCGGAGGATTTTCCTTACGCGAAGATGCGCATTATTCCGCTCGATGAGAAGCGCATGATGGCCCATTTCGCCGACGGGATTGAGATTCCTCTGCATCCATTCTTTGGCAGCATCGGCGTTGCGCCGCCGGAAGTTTCGGGTCGCATCTCGAGCGCGCCGCCGTGGATTCATGCGGGCAATCTCGACAATAAAGAACTGGTCGCGGGCACGACGCTTTACATTCCGGTGCATGCGAAAGGCGCCCTGCTGCTCGTCGGCGACGGCCACGCGGGACAAGGCAACGGCGAAGTCGACATCACCGCCATGGAGACTTCGCTCATCGGCACGTTTCAATTGATTGTGCGCAAGGACATGCATTTGAAATGGCCGCGCGCCGAGACGCCGACGCATTTCATTACGATGGGCATCAACGAAGACTTGAATGAAGCGACCAAGGGCGCGTTGCGCGAGATGATCGATTATCTGGTGAACGAGAAGCACCTGACCCGCGACGATGCTTACCAACTTTCGAGCGTCGCAGCCGATCTCGACATCACGCAACTCGTCGATGGAAACAAAGGCGTGCACGCCATGATTCCGAAAGCGATCTTTGTGGGCCGTGCCGGGACTCAGGATTCAAGCAGCGATCAAATTACGCTGGAGCGCGGGCCGTGTTTCGGGACGTGTCCGATCTACAAGCTGACAATCAAGAGCGACGGCAGCGTCACCTTCGACGGCAAGCGCTTCACCAAAACCACCGGCATCGCCACCGGCGCTATCACGCAGACAGATTTTCGCGCGCTGGTTTCTGAGTTCGAAAAGATCAATTACTTTTCGCTGCCGGACGCTTTTACTCCGGGTACCAAAGATTGCCCACACGCAATGACTGACATGCCTTCCGCCAATACTTCGATTCGATTGAAAGGACAATCAAAAAGCGTCGCGCATTATTACGGTTGCGGCACGCAAGGCGTGCTGCCGAAATTGACGGCGCTGGAAAACAAGATCGACGAAGTTGTCGGAACTCAGAAGTGGATCAAGTAGCGCACGCATCCCTGCGTGCGGTTCGCCGGCATCCTTGCCGGCCTTTATAAAAAAGACAGCGAGCAGGATGCTCGCGAACCGCCGACAAGGATGTCGGCGCTCCATGCGCTCCGTTGTATAATCCGGCGCGTGCCAACCCTGAATCCAATCGAAGTTCGCGTCCTCGGTTCATTGATCGAAAAACAGATCACGACGCCGGAGTACTATCCGCTGACGCTTAACGCCCTCACCGCGGCGTGCAATCAGAAAAACAATCGCAATCCGGTTACTTCATTCAGTGACAGCGAAGTCGACGACGCTCTTTACACGTTGCGTGACAAGAATCTCGCCTATGTCTTTCACGGCAGCACCAGCCGCGTGCCGAAATACAAGCACGTCGCGCCGGAAGTTATGCACCTGTCGCCGCCGGAAGTCGCCGCGATGTGCGTGCTGATGTTGAGCGGCGCGCAGACCGTCGGCGAGATTCGCACGCGCGGATCGCGCCTCTATGAATTCAGCGGACTGGAAGAAGTCGAAGAAACTCTGCGCAACCTGGCTGCGCGCGAAGACGATCCGCTGGTGATGAGGTTGCCGCGACAGCCGGGACAGAAAGACGCGCGGTTCGTACACTTGCTGTCGGGAGCGCCGGACGTCGAAGCGTCGAGTGAATCAGCGTCGGCCGAAAGATCCGCTCGCCGAGCACCGGACCACGACCGGGTCGCAATCCTCGAGCAACAGCTCGAGACCTTGACCCAAAAGGTTGCCGGTCTTTCTGAACAATTCGAAGCATTCAAAAAACAGTTCGAGTAAACATCAATGAATCGAATCCTAATCACCCTGGCGTTGGTGTTGTGTGTCTTTCAAGTGGCTGTGG
>DATANL010000640.1:0-6035 GCA_036266295.1 Pyrinomonadaceae bacterium
CAGCACTGAAGTGCTGGGCTACTTTCACTCGTCCGCTGCGCGGACTTGGCAAGACTAGACTTTTTGGGCAAACCCCCAAGGATCTCGTTCATTTCCAACGTCGGATCGAAGTGGCCGTAATCGTCGTAAGCAAAGATCGGCAGCCGCACTTCTTCGGTTGTGACCTTCACCGTGTCCTGCGGCTCACCAGGGGTCGCCGTCGGCGTCGGCGTTGGAGATGGGGGAGGATTTGAACGAGGTAAAGGGGTGGCGGTTTGACCGTGAAGATTGACGCCCAACGAGCCACAAAAAATGAAGGCCGCAAGAAACAGACATCGGCGATATGACATCGACATCGCTCCGTTGAAACACTGACCGAACGGTTCCTTACGATGCGCCAATCACACCGCGGGTGCGCCGCCGAAGCGTAGCGCAGAACGTGCCCGGGCCTTGGCGGCCTCGACTTCGCGATCGCGTGGCGGCGCGGTGGTGACGAGCGAGTCGAGCATCTCAGTCGCGATTCTGGTTACTTCATCGACTGCATGATTGAACGCTGCTTCGTTGGTTTTTGAAGGCTTGTTGAAGCCGCTCAGCTTACGCACAAATTGAATCGCCGACGCGCGAATCTCTTCTTCAGTGGCCGGTGGTTTGAAGTTGTGCAGGGTTTTGATGTTGCGACACATTGGGCGTATTCCTCGCGAATCAGGGTTAGCCCGACGATACACCGCGATGAGAATTCGCGCAAAGCTGACAAATGGTCGTTGCGGCGCCGGCTTGCGACCGCATCGCCACAAATTTCTGACGCCATAACATAAATTGGGCTCCTCGCGCTCCGCCCTCAGAACCCGAACCGTAGCTGTACGGCAGAGGTGTCGGTTCCGTAACTGTGGTATTGAATAGTTCTTTGCGTTACGGTGACACCATGAAACGTTGGTTGATCGGGGATCGAAGGCATTTAGCGCTCGCGGCTTTGCTGATTTGCGCTTGTGCCGTAGGTGGCCGCCCGCAAAGTGTGAAGACGAGTTCGCTTCCCAAGGTTGGAACGATCAAGGATTACCCAGCCACCGGCTTGATGACCGGCTGCGGCAATCTCTATTTTCATCGACGCGGCAAGTCGCAACCCACGGATGCTGATTTCGTTTTCCTCGCGCGGGGCGATGGCAGCAATGCCTGGATGAATTTGAATGGCCGCGATGTACGCTTGCGACAAATTAAGATTAAGTCTGCAAAGCACAAGCCTGGGCCCTACAGTTATCGCTACGGAAATTGGCAGATCACGGTCGCAATTGAGGCCGTCACTACCAGTCCCCGTCGCGAGGCCGATCCGATGTACGAAATGAAAATAACGGTGCGAAAAGGACGCTCAGTGCGGGTTATTCATGCGGCTGGAGACTCGGACTGTTGAGGGAATTGCGATTCAAGTTTTCGACGTCTTTGAATTGCGCGCCGGCGCGCGCCGATCGGCATCTTTGAGAATTCGCTCGATCCATCGTTGCTCGCTTTCCATCTGCTCAATGAATAGTTGCAGCATCCAGACCGCTTCGTGATAAGGATGACCAACTTCAGTGAGGACATCTTTCAGCGTATCTCGTTCGTCCTCCAGTCGTTTTGCCAGCAGCTTGTGCCTGGCGTTCAGTTGTTTGCGAAAGGCCCGCGGCCGCGCCTGCCACGACAGCGCCAGCCAAATTAGAAAAGGTTGATGCACGCGGTTTTGAACCCAGTGCTTGCTTTCCAGCGCATCAGCCAGACGGTCGCGACCCGCAGCCGTCGTCTCAAAGACCCGCCGCTCGGGTCCGGCCGCGGGCGATTCATCAGCGCCGACGCGAATCAATCCCAGGGTGGTCAACTTATCCAGCGAGTAGTAAATCTGCGGCCGGGACACCGGCGCCCAGTCGCGTATGTTCCGCTCTTCCAGCGTCGCGTTCACTTCATAACCGTGCATCGGCCGTTCCGCCAGCAGGCTGAGAATTACCAGGTCCGGCGTCGTTAACCTTGTCTCATTGCCCCGCGGCTGAGCGCCGGCAGCTTGTTTCTTTCGCTTGACAGCTTTGGGCATGGCCGCTATTATACGCCAGTCGTCTAAATTAGACTAGCTTAGGACAACCCAGGAAATTAAGAAGCGAGGGGTTCGAATGATTAATAGATCCACGCCGGTTTTGCACGTCAAGACAGTAGAACCGAGCTTGAAGTTTTGGACTGAGCGGTTCGGGTTCAAGTCTACGATTCAAGTGCCTGAAGGAGATCATATCGGCTTTGTCGCGTTGGAATACGGCGCGGTCGAGTTGATGTACCAGACTTACGAAGGCATGCAAGTCGACCAGGCCGATCCCCTGGCTAAAGAAGTCGAGAAGGGTCCAACTTTTGTCTTCATGGAAGTGACGGATATCAACGCAGTCATCAAAGCGCTGGACGACGCCGAGATTGTTCAAGGCCTTCATGAGACCTTCTACGGCGCGCAGGAAATCGTTGCGAAAGAGCCCGGCGGCCATTTCGTTATTTTCTCGCAACTGCCCGCGCAGCCGCCTAAATAGGAAAGAGCATGCAAACAGAAACTCGTCAGCTTAAGGATTTAGTCTCGGTCGGTCCCGCGATGCTCGAGGATTTCGAACTGCTGGGTGTGCAGACGGTAGCTCAACTCCGCCGTCGCAGTCCGCAACGAATGTATCGCGACCTATGTCGAATCAGGGGACAGAGGATCGATCCCTGCTGCCTGGATACGTTCATGGCAGCCGTGGCCCAGGCGAGAGATCCGGAACTCCCGATTGAACAACGGCAATGGTGGTACTGGAGCCGAGTGCGAAAGCGTGAGTCGGCGTTAGCTCAGTGACAAGTGGCGAGTGATTAGTGACAAGCTGATGCGCGAACTCGGTGTATCGTGGCTGGCCCAACGGTTCGCCTCGGTGAGCAGGATATCCGCATACAGAATAAATTGGCCACCAAGTGCGGCGGTCGTCTAAGCTCCTGCCAAAACGCTTTAGCCCGAGAAATGGACAGGTGACAGTCGTTCACTTGTCCTTGTCACTTGTCACTCGTCACTCATCACTCACATTTTGTAACTAATCGGGACTACCGGTCATCGGCCGCGCTTCATGATGCCGCGAGCCAAAGAACTTGCTGCGATCGAGCACACCTTCCTGGAATCGTTCAAGGTATAGATAAATCGCCGGCGTGATGAACAAGGTGATGAATTGCGAAACCACCAGCCCGCCAACTACGACCAGACCGAGCGGCCGGCGTGAAGCGCCGTCCGCGCCGTAACCCAACGCAATCGGCAGCGCGCCGAATACCGCGGCCAGAGTGGTCATCAGAATCGGCCGAAAGCGATCCATGCTCGCATCATGAATCGCCTTTTCGGCGGCCTCGCCGGCGTCGACGCGCGCGCGCGCAAAGTCGACGATCATGATGCCGTTCTTTTTCACGATGCCCATCAGCATGAACATGCCGACGAACGCGTAGAGCGACGCTTCCTGGCCGAAAACGAAGAGCGTCAGCAATCCGCCCACCAAAGCGGTCGGCAACGTCGACAGCACGGTCAGCGGATGGACGTAGCTCTCATAAAGAATCGCGAGAATCACATACATCACAAACACCGCGAGTCCCATCAGCAAGGTCATGCTGGTGACGGTGTTGCTGAAAGTCTGCGCTTCACCCTGTAGTTCGCCGCGAATCGTGGTCGGCACAATTTCTTTCGCGCTCTTTTGAATGAAGTTGGTCGCATCGCCCAGCGCGACCCCCGGCTTCAGGTTGAAGAACAGCGTCATGCTGGTGAATTGATTGAGGTGATTCACCGCCTGCGGCCCGAGCGTCTTTTTCCACGTCACCAACTCGCCGAGCGGGACTAAGCGCTGGCCGTTGTCAGTTCGAATGTAGAGCTTCGAAAGGTCATCCGGCTGCGCGCGCGCTTCGTCTTCCATTTCGAGAATGACCTGATATTGATCCTGCGGCTTCTTCACGAGGTAAACATAGTTCTGGGAAAAAGCATTGCGCAGCAGCGAGAGAATGCGTCCCTCGGAGACTCCGTAGGTCTTGGCCTGATCGCGGCGCAGTTCGACGTCGAGATTCGGCGTGTTGTTGAAATAATCTGACGAGACGGAAAGAAAACCCGGGTACTGCATCATCCGCGCCATCAGCTTCTGGCCCACTTCATACACCTCGGGCCCGTTCACTCCCGAGACCGCGTAGGCGTATTGACCCTGTTGCTGCGCGGTGACGCCGGTGCTGATTTGCAAAACCGGAAACGGTTGCAGGAAGGTGAAGACACCGGGAATTTGATTGAGCCGGCCCATCATCTGGCCGGCGACCTGTTGTATCGGCGCGCGCTCCTCGGGCGGACGAATAAAAGTGAAAGTGATGCCCTGGTTGGCTGACAGAAATCCGGTGGCGCCGGTCAGCGTGAAATCGGTGATGACGTTCGCATCTTCGTGCAGGGTCTGATCGACGCAATCCTGCAGCGCGTGCATCTGCTCCGGCGACGAACCTTCGCGCCCAATGAACGCCCCGAAAATTACCGAGCTGTCGCCGGGAGGTAGAAAAGCTTTCGGCACGAACATGAAGAGCACGATTGTACCGGCCAGACAAATAACCCAAATAAGCGCAGACACCCAGCGATGCCGCAGGAACCACCAGAGCGATCCGCCGTACACGCGCAGGACGCGATGTTCGATTCCGCCAATGACCCGTTCGACCCAATTTTGTTTAGTGCCCGGCCCGCGGCCTTTGAGCAGTCGCGCGCACATCAGCGGCGTCAGCGTGAGCGACACCAGACCGGAAGCAAAGATCGCGATCACGATCGTGATGGCGAATTCGCGAAAGATGCGGCCGACCAATCCCGTCATAAAAACGAGCGGGATGAATACGGCCGCCAGCGAGATCGTCATCGACATGATCGTGAAGCTGATCTCTCTGGCGCTGTTGATCGAGGCTTCGAACGGCTGCTCTCCACGTTCCATGCGACGCACGGTATTTTCCAGAAACACGATCGCGTCGTCGACGAGGAAACCGATCGCCAGCGTCAGCGCCATCAGCGACAGGTTGTCGAGGCTATAGCCGAGAAAGCGCATCGCGACAAAGGTGATCAGCAACGACAAGGGCAGGGCCACGACCGGAATCAAGGTGTCGGTGGCGCGTCCGAGAAAAGCGAAGATGACGATGACGACCAGCACGAAAGCGATTATCAAGGTCGTCTGGACGTCGATCACTGAGTGCACAATGCTGAGCGACCGATCGTAAATCGGCGTGACGCGAATTGAGCCGGGCAATTCGGCGCTAATCATCGGCAGGATTTCGTGGATGCTCTTGGAAACCTCAACCGCGTTCGCGCCCGCGCGTCGATTCACCGCGACGATTACGGTAGCCGAGGGAATGTCATAGCCGCGCACCCAAAAACGCATGTTGACGCGCTCGTCCTGGACTGAATCTTTGACCGTCGCGACGTCACGAAGATAAACGGGCCCGTTGCCGGTGCCGCCGACGATCAAATTGCTGTACTGCTCGGCAGTTTCAAGTTGTCCCTGCGGCCGCAGGATCGCGGTGCCGGAACTGCTATCCAGTTGACCGGCGCCCGTATAACTCGTTCCTCCGCGAATCGCGCTGCTGAGATCGTCGATTGAAATTCCGCGCGCCCACATCGCATCAGGATTAGCTTTGATTCGAATCGCCGACTTGGTGCCGAACACATTCACGCGCGAGACGCCCGGCAGAATGCTGATGCGCTGGCCTACCTGTGTGCTCGCGTAATCGTAAAGTTGGCCCGGCGTCACGGAGTCGCTGGTGAGCGCGATGTACATGATCGGCTGATCGTTCGGATTACTTTTTGAATAAGTGGGCGGCGACGGCAGATCGGCAGGCAGACTGCCCGAAGCTTGCGAGATCGCGGTCTGCACATCGGTCGCGGCCGCGTCGATGTTCTTATCGAGCGAAAACTGCAGCGTGAAGGTAGCGACTCCTTGAGTGCTCTTGGAAGTCACGACTTCGAGGCCGTTAATCTGCATGAACTGGCGTTCGAGCGGCGTCGCGATGTTGTTGGCAATGGTGTCCGGGCTCGCGCCGGGATATCC
>DATANL010000641.1:0-3155 GCA_036266295.1 Pyrinomonadaceae bacterium
GGCCGTGATGAAGGGGCGGAATAATTACGCGTGTCTGCATCGGATTAAGAAAGCGGAAGACATGCCGTTTCTCGAAGGGCTGGAACAAATCGATCAATTCGATGAAGTGTTTCGTTGGGCGGCGCAAACTGACGCCGGCGATCGTGCCGAGCTTTCGAATCTGCCGGAGAACCTGCCGTTCTGGCGTCACATCGACGCGCGCTCGGACACGTGTCTCGGGCAGAAATGTCCTGACTTCGATCCGTGTTTCATCACGCGCATGCGTCAGCGCGCCACCGATGCGGATGTCATCGTCGTCAATCATCATTTGTTCTTTGCTGATCTCGCCTTGCGCAACGGCGCGTACGGCGCCGTGTTGCCGGATTATGCGGCGGTGATTCTGGACGAAGCGCATCAGATCGAAGACGTGGCTTCAGAGTATTTCGGGACCGGCGTTTCGAATTATCAAATTGATGATCTACTGCGCGATGTCAGCTATTTGAAAGTTGACGACAAGGAATCGCAAAAGGAACTGACTCGCGTCAGCGCTCGCATTCAACGGTTCGCCGATCTGTTTTGGATCTCTTTTCATGAAGGCCGGGGCATGGAGGGCCGGTTTACCCTGACGAGGCGCCCGGTAGCGCCGGTTGATAACTTGCGATCCGATGTTGATGAAGCAGAGCCGCAAATTAATAATTCGCGTTACAGCGATGCTTATGCTGCACTTGATAACGTGCTCCACCGGTTGGAAACGACGCTCGCGATTTTGACAGACCAGGAAGCGGACGCTGATAACCTTCTGCGTCGCACGCGACAGCTGCGGTTCGATCTGAACTTCATCGTCAAAGCTGACGACCAGCAATTCGTTTACTGGATCGAGCGGCGCGGGCGGGGCGTGTTTCTGCGCGCGTCACCCATCGATGTCTCAGGTTTTCTGCAGGACCGGTTGTTCGACAAGGTGCCGACCGTCGTACTCACGTCGGCGACGCTCTCGAGCGCCGGCAATTTTCGTTTCATTCGCGATCGGCTCGGGCTGGATGAAGGCGAAGAGATGATCGCGGAATCGATCTTCGATTTTGAAAACCAGGCGGTTTTGTATCTGCCGGCGAAGATGCCGGATCCCCGCGCGCCGCAGTGGGGCGCGGCCGCGGCCGAAGAAGTAATCAAGATCGTCAACGCTACGCATGGGCGAGCGTTTGTTTTGTGTACCAGTTTCGCCGGTATGAATGAGATGTTCGAGCGCGTCGCGTCGCAAATCGATTACCCGTGTCTGGTGCAAGGCAGCGCCGCGAAGGGCGAACTGCTCAAGAAATTTCGCGCGACGCCGAACGCGGTGTTGTTCGCCACTTCGAGTTTCTGGCAGGGCGTCGACGTGCGCGGCGAGCAACTGTCGTGCGTGATTATCGATAAATTGCCGTTTGCGGTGCCGAGCGATCCGATCGTCGCGGCGCGGCAGCGTCACATTGAAGAGCAGGGCGGATCGAGCTTCTACGAATACAGCGTCCCGCAGGCGATTATCAGTTTGAAGCAAGGTCTGGGCCGGCTGATTCGCAGTACGACGGATCGTGGAGTCCTGGCCGTGCTCGATCCTCGTTTGCGCACCAAGATGTACGGGCGCACGTTCCTGCAAAGCCTCCCGCCTTGTCGCGTCACCTCAACAATTTCTGATCTGGAAGCGGTGTTTGAAGCCGGTAAGGCAGCGACGCTATGATGAATGAAAGTCAGGACGTCGTCGCGAGGAGAACCAGGATTAGTTTATGCCCGGACTATTTGAAGTGATGATCGAACGCAACTTTTCCAGCGCGCACCAATTGCGCGGCTACCAGGGAAAGTGCGAGAACCTGCACGGTCACAATTATAAGGTGGAGATTTACGCGCGCGGGAGCGAGTTGAATAACATCGGTCTGTTGGTTGATTTTGTCGAACTCAAGCAGGCGGCCGATGAGCTGGTTACTTATCTCGATCACAAGAACCTGAACGAGCTGGAGCCGTTCGTTGAAGAGCAGAACCCTTCGGCTGAGAACGTCGCGCGATTTGTTCTGGAGAGTATCGCGTCAAAGATCGATGACGACCGCGTGCAGATTTATAAAGTGAAGTGTTGGGAGACGCCGACCAGCGTCGCCACCTATCAGGTTGATTAGAAGAAGTTGTCCACAGATTACGCAGATTGAAAAAACAGGACGTTCAGAGAGTCGCCTGCTACGCTTTGTCTGAATCTGTGTAATCTGCGTAATCTGTGGATTATCTCTTAACCTTCGCCGATCTCTTCCAGGTACTCTTCATACAGCCCGCGGTCGCGATCCGTCATGCTGCTGATGCGCGCGCCGATTAAATATCCTTCGTCCAGTTTGTCGTAACGCACCGGCGTGGCTTGAATCTCGAGAGACAATCCGTTTGGCAGATCGAGTTCGATGGCCAGAGAGTTTTCGCCGCCCATCAGATACTGCTCGTCAATGTTTTGGGCATGCAGAATCAGCCCGAGACCTTCGCGGCTGATATTTATGGTGTGGCCGGCGCAGGCGCGCAGATGTTGCACGCCGCGTTCGGATGCGTCGGCTTCGCGCATGAGCACGCTGAATTCAAGTCGCGCATCAAGGTTGGCTTCCAGTCGCGGGGATTGCCGGCGATCATCAGGGTATGGCGGCACTGTCGGGTTTCCTTTGCTAAGTCCTACAAATTAACCATCTCAAAAATGGCGCAGAGATTTCAACTGAAAAATTAAGGTGAAATCGAAACCCAGATTCAGTTGGGGCTGACTGCCTCGAGTCCGATCTTGTATTTCTTGATCTTGCTGTACAGGCGAGGACGGTATATGCCCAGCATGTTAGCGGCTTTCTGCTTGTTTCCGCCCGTGCGTTGCAGAGTCCGCTCGATGACAAATTTTTCAATGTCTTCGAGCGTCATATTTGGCGGCACATCCCATGACATCGAGGGCGCGGCGGCGCCGGCGCTGCCATTATCGAAGGGCAGATCGACCGGCTCGATGCGTTCGCCTTTCGCCAGCAGGACTGCGCGCTCGATCACGTTTTGCAGTTCGCGCACGTTGCCGGGCCAGGGATGAGAAAACAGACGCTGATACGCCGACTGTGAGACTGCGGCGATCGGCCGTTCATACGTCTCCGCGTACAGCTGGAGGAAATGGTCGGTGAGTAACTGAATGTCTTCCATGCGCTCGC
>DATANL010000642.1:0-2518 GCA_036266295.1 Pyrinomonadaceae bacterium
GAGAAAGGATTTCCGCAACGCGAAATCCAGGAGTCCGCCTATCAATACCAGAAATCCCTCGAGCGCGGCGATCAGACGATCGTGGGAGTCAACAAGTACGAGATGAAGGATGAGCTCCAGGAAATTCCGATTCTGGTAATTGACGAATCAGTGCGCCAACAGCAGGTTGAGAGACTGGAGAGGGTCCGCTCTGAACGAGACGGCGGCGCTGTCTCGCGTACGCTGGACGCGCTTCGATTAGCCGCACAGCGTGGCGAGAACACGATGCCCGCGACTATCGACGCAGTCAGGGAGTATGCAACCCTCGGCGAAATCTGTTCAGCGCTTCGCGACGTTTACGGCGTTTATGAAGAGCCCGCCATCTGACCGCAGATGAATCAAACCAGCAGAAAAATTAGAGTACTTGTGGCCAAACCGGGTCTCGACGGCCACGATCGCGGCGCGAAAGTCATTGCCCGCGCACTACGCGACGCCGGCATGGAAGTTATTTACACCGGCTTGAGACAAACACCGGAGATGATCGCGGCGGCGGCCTTGCAGGAGGACGTCGACGCGGTCGGCGTTTCGATCCTCAGCGGGGCCCACAACACGCTGTGCCCGCGAATCGTTTCATTGCTGCGGGAAGAAGGACTGAACGACACGCTCGTGGTCCTCGGCGGGATTGTGCCGAAGGAAGATATTCCCAAACTCAAGGAACAAGGTGTCGCGGAAGTTTTTCTGCCGGGAACTTCGACGCAGGACATCGCCGACTTCATTCGCAACAACGTCAAGCCGCGCGACTGAAACGTCTCAGCGTTTTCTCAAGAATCTTTCGACTCCCTGCTTACAATCCTTCGTCAGGCGCGCAGTCACGTTCGTATCCACGCCACAGCGCAGAGCATCTTCAAAACTCATCGCGTCGATCTGATAAAGCAGTTTCTTGGTTAACGCCACGGCCGAACTGCTCACCCTGGCAAACTGTTCGACGAACGCGTCAACCTCATCGTCGAAAGCCTCGTCATCAATCACCCGATTCGCCAGGCCGGCGTTGACGGCTTCTTCGGCGCTTAATTCATTTCCCAGACTCAGCAATTCGAAGGCCCGCTTTTCACTCACGTTACGCCTGAGGATGGCCATCACCATCGCGGGTACGAAACCAATTTTCACTTCCGGATATCCAAAGCGGCTCGAGCGCGCCGCCAAAACCAGGTCACACGCTGACGCCAGCCCACAACCGCCGGCCAGGGCCCTTCCCCGCACCGCGGCGATTACTGGTTGGCGGGTGGACCGCATCGACCTGAAGAGCTCCATCAACGCCGCTGCGTCTTCGAGATTCTCTTCGACTGAAGCGGTCGATATCTTTTGTAACGCCGCGAGATCGGCGCCGGAACAAAAATCCGAGCCCGCCCCGGTCAAGAGGATTACCCTGACCTCGTCATCCTCGTGGGCCCTGCACATTAAAACCTTCAGCCCCGCGATCAAGTCATCGTTAAGCGCATTGCGTTTCGCCGGTCGATTCAGCGTGATGCGTGCCACGCCTTCGGCTACTTCGTACAGGACAACTGGATCAGTAGCAGCCATGTTCTAGTTCTGCGTGGCGAGTCCGAGTTTCGCCGCCTCATCATCGGCGACTTCAATCTGCATTCTCAACAACGCAGTCGAAAACGTTTTGCCCTGGGCGTCGGTCATTAGTGAGAGCGTGCCGCCACCGCCGAGACTTTCATGCAAAAGAAAATTAAGCGCGCCCAGGTTTGGCAGTTCGTATCGTTCAACTTCCCCGTGGCAGATTCCCTTGAAATGTTCTTTGACCCGCTTCGCCGTCACTTCGCGCGCGAGTAGCGGATAGAATTCGTCGCTTAAAGCGACGAGGCCTACGTTGGCCGTGTCGCCTTTGTCACCAGAGCGCGCATGCGCGAGCTGCGTCAATTGAATCTTCATAAATTACACGTTCAATATTTCTACCTTGGCTTCGATCTCGCTCTTGGGAATTAACGCCGGCCAATAAGCGACGATCTCTTCAACTTTCGGCCGGCCGCCCGCGAACCCGGTCACGCCCGGCGGGCCAGTGAGAATCAGCGGCGCAATCTCTTTCGTAAATCGTTCGACTGCGCTGCGATCATCTCCGCGAACTCCGATGCGTAATTGGACCTCGGCCAGATCCCGGGACGGCGGCCCGGCGAGCGTTCCGTGCGTGGCATTGACGCCGACGAATTCCGTCAACACCTGATCGAAATGCAATCCGAGACGGTCAATTCGCGCCCGCAGAATTTTGTCGGCGGCTTGCGCCTTCGCATAAGCGTCCGGCCACGAGTAAACCAGAGTGCCGACGGCCTTATAGCCGGCCGAATAACTAATCGACACTTTCAGAAAATCAGTCGCGGGCTTTCCTTTGATACCGAAAACCCGCACGCGATCGGGGCCATCCTGCGCCAGCTGAATCGTCGTGAAATCAGCGACACAGTCCGGAGTGATGTATTCGTGCGGGTCGCCCATTTCGTAAACCAGTTGTTCCTTTATCGACGGAACGTTGACACAGCCG
>DATANL010000643.1:0-10546 GCA_036266295.1 Pyrinomonadaceae bacterium
CTCCTGTGCCAGCCTTGAAAGCAGATCGGGTGATTCATCCAGGGCGCGACTTCCGGCTGCTTCCAGACTCTTCAGATTAAGTATGCCGGGATCGCCGGCGTCCAAGAGCACCACTTGCTGAATCGAAGCGCAGTTCGTCAAAGCCGTCTGCACTTGCTTCAGCTTTTCTTCGTTAGCGACGAAGATCGCGCGCGCCGCACAGTCGTTCACGATGTAAGCGACCTGTGCGGCAGTTAGCGTGGGATAGATCGGGACCGCGACGGCCCCGAGCAAGACACAACCTTGATCTGCGAGCACCCACTCCAGCCGGCTGTCAGACAGAATCGCGACCCGATCACCCTTGCGCACACCGAGCGAATGCAAACCGGCGGCGATGTGACGGGCGCGATTCAACATCTCTGCGGCTGAGACCGAAGCCCACGCGCCGCCGCTTTTGTAATTGAGGGTGTCGGGTTTCGGATGCCTGGCGACAACTTGCTCGTACACTTCGATGAGTGTCGCCGGCTCATCGTGATCGAGCGGGATGCGACTGAGCGGCGCGTCTTTTGTTTGCGAGGCGTACTCGATCATTCCGCGCTGACTCCGTTGAAAAAAACATCCATGACGATGTCCGCCATCGGCTCGAGCTTGTACTTGCGATGCGAAATGATCCAATTAGTCGCCATTTCATCCAGCGCGCCGAAAAGAATTTTGGCGACCACCTTGGCATTCAGCTCTTTGCGAAAGACGCGCAAACGCTGACCGTCTTCAATAATCTGACACAGCAGACTCAGGTACTCAGCGAAGCCGGCGGCGGAAAATTCTTCCATGAACTTGGTCGAACCGCGCAACTCAACCTGGAAAACGATCGCCAGGTCACGATCGGCACCCAACCTTTCCAGGTGTAGTTGGGCGATGCGCCGCAACTTCTCGCGCGGATCTGAGATGGCCTTGATCAGTTCGCGGCCCGCGGCGATCGCATCCGCCATGTTTTGATCGAAAATGGAATGCAGGATTTCTTCTTTGCTCTTGAAATAGAGGTAGACGGTGCCGTCGGCCACGTCCGCCGCGCGCGCGATGTCGGCAACTTTGGAATTGAAATAGCCGTTGCGCGCAAACACGACGGTGGCCGCGCGCAGAATCAATTCGCGCTTGCCCGACGATCCGTTTCGGCTGTTCTTTCTGACCACTTTAGTTAACTGAATGAATCGTCACTCAGTGAAGTTAGCGTAGCGGTTACGCGGACTTCTGGCAACTTAAACGGCACCGGCTTCTTGGCTCAGAGGGACGTGACGTAATAGGATTCGCGCGTCGTCCCGGGAGGGTCCAAATGAAAATGCGTCTGTCCTTATTCATCGTCGTGACAGCGGCGGCGTTTCTGTTGCCGCGGGGCGCCGCTACCCAACAACCCAAATTCAAAACGTGCCCCCAGCCACTGCCGCTGCAATTGAAGCCGTTCACCAATCAGCCACAGCGAATCGATTTCCTTTGCGGCAACACCGGCTGTTTCAAAAATGCGGCCAACGATCTGCAGAACGCTCAGAAAAATAATTTCTGCGCCTCGACCGATGCGATCACGCCGGTGACGTTGAATACCTTCAGCGCTTTGAATAACGCCAGCAACAACGAACCTTCCCTTCCCAAGGGCGAGCCGCCCTCGAGTCGCGCGAAACTCGCGAACATAATTAGCTTGCCGGGTGGCAAGAAGTTGGGCGAAGGCAAAGTTGTTTCGTTCGTCGGATACGTGCTCGACGCGCGCCACTCGAACGTCGATAAGGACAATCCGTTAACGGCGGGCAATGGCGAGAGTGTGCAGTGTAACTTGCTGGGTTGCGCTTACAACGACATTCACATCACGCTCGCCGAAGATCCGGGTGAAGCGAAGATGTGCAATACGATCGTCGCGGAGATCATTCCGCATTATCGGCCACCGGCCTGGGACCTGTTCGACTCGCCCGACTACACGGCATTTTTCAAAACTCATCAGGTCAGGATTACCGGTCAGTTGTTCTTTGACGGCAGTCACGTGCCGTGCACCGCCGCAGGCACGGCCGGCAACAATCCCGCGCGCGACAATGCCAAAGATTTCGAACGCCTCGCGCTTTGGGAGATTCATCCCATCTATGCCATCGACGTTTGCAAGTTCGCGGACAAGACTAAATGCGAAGCTGCCAGCGCGTGGATTCCATTTTCCGAATTGAAGATGCTTCTGGGTCTCGTCACGGTCACGCCCACCGACAAGTGCAAAACAGTCACCGACAATCCGAACAGCAAGTGTCCGGGATTCAAACCAAACTAACTGTCGGCCGGTGAATCGGATTGATCGTCCAGGTGCATCGTGTCATCAGAATCGACCTGCAGCGATCCCTGACGAATGCGCAACTCGGTCTGTGGGTAAGGAATCTCGATCTTCGCCTCGCGAAAGAGCCGGTCGATGCGGAAGTTGATGTCGCTGCGAATCTGCATGTGCAGGCGCGGCCGGTTGGTCCATACCAACAGACGAAAGTCGAGCGACCAATCACCAAACTTCAGAAACTGCACCTTCGGCGCCGGCTCAGTCAGGACGTTGTCAACGCCGTCTGCGGCCTTCAATAAGGTCCTGGTCACGAGATCGATGTCAGACTCGGCGGCTACGCCGATCGGAATCGAGATGCGCGCGCGCGGATCGCCGTACGACCAATTAATCAAACGCTGGCTCACCAGCTTTGAATTGGGCACGATGATCGAAACGCGATTGTTGGTCAGCACGACTGTCGTCCGCAGGTTAATGCTCTGCACGTCGCCTTCGTCTTCGCCGATCGTAATGCGATCGCCGACGCGTACCGGCCGCTCGAACAGCAGAATGAAGCCCGACGCAATGTCGGCCGCAATGTACTGCAAGCCAAAGCCGATACCAACCGAGAGCGCCGTAAAGATCACGGCGAGCGACGTCAGATTCAAGCCAATGCCGATCGTGAGGGCCAGCAACACCCCGATCGTGATGAACAGGTACTGGGTCAGACGTCCCAGCGTGTACTGGATGCCGGGATCGAGATAAGCGCGTTTCGCGATGCGCCGTCTCAGCAGATCGCTTACGGTGCGCGAAAGAATGATCGCAACCGCAAAAATGATCGCGCCTACGACCAGCGAGTTGACCGAAAAGGTAATTCCATTGAGAGGGGCGTGCGGCTCTTTCAGAAATTCCCAGATTTGTTTGGCAACTTCCCGCCATCCGGCCAGGAACGCCAGCATGCCGGCGAAATCGTGGATCTGAGTCGCTGGGTACGAAAACATCTGCGGCGATGTTACCGAAGACGCAAAAGAAGGAAAAGCAACGACGGTTGGCAGATTACTTCGGCGAGGAAATCATCGGTAAAAGGCGAGCGAATTATCATTTCAATGACTCATCGCGTAGATGATCACGTTGATGGCGCTCTTGTACGCGTGCAGGCCGTACTTAGCGGGGTAACTCGGATCGTTGATCCATTCCCACGCGTCGCCCATGTCGGTGTTGAAGGAGATGAAGCAGACCAGCCGGCCGTTCTCGTCCTCGACGCCCATGCGATGCGGGACGGTGCCGCCTTTCTCTGAGGTCTGGCCGCGCTGCGCATTATAGATGTTCGGCACCTGAAGGATTTCGTCGATGTCCAGATACGAATGGAAGATCGGATGCGACAGGGGCAGATCCTTAATTTGCCGATTGGGCCAAACCTTGTGAAGTTGCGTCTCGAGATTGGCAATCTCGTACACGCCCCAAAAATCGTCGAAGTACATGAAGCCACCGCGCGCGACATATTCGCGTAGGCGTGCCGCCTGCTCATCCGAGAGTTCCAAAAAGCCGGGCTCGACGAAATAAATGATGGGATAGTCGAACAGGCGCTCGTCCATGATCGGGATTTGTTCGGGACGCGCCGCAATCTTCAGGTTCGTGCCGGCCCACTCACGCAGGCCGACGATGATGTTGTGGTCGGCTTCGGGATAGTCGGTGGCCCACGCGCCGCGCCCGCGCCGATAGCCATAGCCCCAATTCGGCGAGTCATAGATGGTGCGGATGAAAGTGAACTCTCCGTATGAAGGGCCGGTGGCTTCCGGCCGGATGAGAGTGGGGCGCTGGCCGCCGCGATAGCCACTGAAAGGATCCTGCGCGAGTGTTGGGACGATCAGCAGCAAGAGAAGGAGGATGCTGATAACTAAGCGGTCACGCTGCCTGTGCGATCGGCGCGGCAATTTGAGATTTGAGATTTGAGATTTGAGATTTGTCATTTTGTTTATCCCGAAATCCCTTTCAATCTCTCCGGTAGTGCGGCTTGAAGCAGACGTGTGATTCTTTCAAATCACAAATATCAAATTTCAGATTTCAAATCTCAAATCAAACTCTTCATTGTTTCCGTCCGCCGCCCGAAAGCCTTCGATAATATTCCTCAACCGCCTTCCGGTAGCGCTCCGGGGCGGCGCCTTCGTCGTGCAAGCGCAAGTTCGTCCGCCCCGCCTGGGCCTGTGTCTGCTTACTCAATTGCAATTCGAGCTCGCGCAAGGGATCGATGACGCTCGCTTTGAGTTTCGCCGCCGTCTCGATGTCGTGTCCGCCGCCCACCTCGGTCATGCGTCGCAACTCATCGATGGCGCGCCCGAGATATGGGCCACTGGTGCCGCCGAGTTGCCGTCGCAGATCTTCAGCATCGCTTAATCGCTCTCGCAATTCGGAATTCAACTGGCGATCATCCCATCCATTCCCGCCCGAACGATCGTTTGCGCCACCCTGACGGCCGCTGCCGCCGGAATTCGATCCGTTCTGCTGATTTCCCTGCTGCCCCTGTTGACCCTGCTGCGAGCCCTGCTGTTGGCCTTGTTGACCTTGTTGCGCTTGTTGCCCGCGCTGCTGACCTGGCGAATTTCCATTCCGGCGATTCGCGTTTTCATCCAAGCGTCGCCGCAATGAATCGACGCTGTCGGCCAGCTGCCGGGTGCGGTCGAGCGCTTCTTCGGCGTTGTTGCCCGATTGACCTGCGCCTTGTTCCGCAGACTGCAAGCGCTCGGAAAGATTATTGAGACTGCGCTCCAGCGCCCGCTCGTTGGCGCGCGCGCCTTCAAGATTGTTTCCGTTCAGCTGCTGCTTGCCCTCGCGAATTCGATCGGACAGCCGATCCCGCGCCATGCCCTGCGCGGCGTCGTTCAATTGTCGCGCGGTGCGTTGTTGTCCGCCGCCCATCGCGCGCGCCGATTGTTCTATGTCCTGCTGTAAGCCGTTGACGGAATCAGCCAGAGCGTCTTTGCGTTCTGCCAGTTGCTGGCGTTGACGTTGAGAGTTCGCATCCTGGCCGCCACGTCGCGCCAAGCTTTCCACTTCGTTGGCGATCTCGCGCTGGCGCGATGCGGCCTGGGCCGCGCGTTGGCGCAAGTCACTGACCTGTTGCTGCCGCCCCGACGCACCCGACTGCCGGCCCGTCTGTCCGCTCGATTGCTGTAAGCGATTTTGGGCTTCGCGCAATTGATCGAGCGCGCGTTGGTTTTGGGCGATCGAGTCGTTGGTATTTCCCCGAGCCGACGCTTGCGCTTTCTGCATTTCGTCGGCGGTTTGATTAAGCTGCCGGCTTAACTCAGCCATTTGCGGATCACGACGCTCGCGCGATAACCGTTCGAGTTCGCGTGCCGCTTTCCGCGTCTCGTCGATCATCTCCTGCTGTTGTCTTTGGCTGCCGCCGCCGCCGCTTTGGTTACGCGCGCCCTGCATGCGCCGGCGTTGTTCTTCCAGCGCCTGTTCCTGCCGCCGCGCGAGCTCTTCGAGTTTCCGTTCAGCTTCTGATTTCTGTTGCTGCGCCTGCTGTTGTTGCTGTCGTTGGACCGTCTCGTACTGGTTCTTCATCTTGTCGAGTTCCAACTCGAACAAGCCTGACAGTTCCTGTTGCTGTCGCTGATTGCCGCCACCGCCGCCCTGCGCGTTCTGGTTGCCAAACGCGACTTGCACCTGGCGAAAGATCGCGTCCGCCGCCAGAAGCTTCTGCAACGCGCGTTGTTCGGGTGGCAACGCGTCGCGGCCCGACTCCTGTCGCAGCGGCGGCGGCGCGCCTTTCATTTCGTCGGCAGCCTGTTTCAGGTCATTGGCCATCTCGGCCATTTCCTTCTGACCTTCCAATTCATCGGGCAGCCGCCGGCCGATGCGATCCAAAAACTCCAGCGTGTCGGTGCGCAGCTTTTCCTGACCGGCGGCGACCGCTTCGTAACCATCCTTCTTTTCCTGCGGCGTGTACTTGTCGCTTTCGCGCATCAGTTTGTGCGTCGCCGCAATCAAATCTTTCTGCCGCCGTGACAGCGCATTCTGATCCTGATCGCCGCCCTGTCCACCGCCGCCGCCACCGCCGCCTTGCTGCTGTGATTGGCGGTACTCCATTTCGAACGGCTTCACTTCAATGAAGTAGATGTCGCTGGTCGTCTCGCTGTTTGCGTCGCGGGCTTTGGCGTAATAAGAAATGAAGTCGCCCGGCTTCAGATTCAATTCTTCGAGAAAGAATGTGTGGGTCCCGATCAGTGTGCGCGTCGACTCGCGCTGCAACTCCTGCAGATTCACTTTCTTCTCTTCGCCGCCGTTGACCGAAAAATACAGGTCCATTCCGGCGACGCCGTAATCATCCTCAGCGTGCGCCTGGGTGAAAACTTCTTCGAGGTTCGTTGCCTTGCGATCGCGACCGGGCCGATCGAACGAAACGGTAGGCGGCAGATCTTCGAGCACGCTCACGTCATATTCATTCGAGCCGCGATAGGTTTCGCCATCGACGCTCACCAGCTCGACGTAGTAACTCGTATTTCCCCCGACGCTCAGCTCGCCGACAAAATCCTGCCCATTCGCGCGCATATCAATCTTCTTGCCGTCAGCCAGCACGAGGCGCGCCGCGCGCACCTTGCCCGACAGATGCGCGGTGATGCTGGCCACAGTTCCTTTCAACGCGGCGATGTCGCCGCCGTCTTCGGTCGTCTTCGCAGGCAGATGTGAAAACCCGGGAAAGTTCAGCGTGATATCGAGTTGTTTGACGAACGGCAAGTCAACGACGGTGAGCTTGTAATTCTCAGAGCGAACGCCATTGCCCTCGACAAAATATTCGATCGAATCCTGGATGTTGAAAATGGAATGACGATAATCGCTTTTAGCTTTCGCCGGTTCCATCGCCTGACCCTGCCAATCGTCTTTCGAACCAACCGGCCGCCAGTAAAAAGAAACAATTTCAGTGTCGAAGTTAACCAGTGTGGCCAGTACATCCTGATCAGAACTGCGCGGCACGCGCGCCGAGCCGGGTTTGACCTTAATGCTCATCGCGTTGGCCGACGATCCCGCGGCGAGCGTCCTGGGCATGACCAGTTGCGCCACGCCTTCCGAGATTTCACGCGGGCCCCACTTCAACACACCGGCGAGGATTAAGATGCTGGCCAGCGTCGCGCCGCCATACATCAGGAGACGCGATTGACGAATGACGTTGCCGAGGTTCAGCATGCCGGCCAGTTGATTGGCGTCTGCTTCGAGCCGTTCCAAAATCGCTTTCGAGACGTTTGGATCGCGCGCTTCCGATGAACACTCCAGCGCAGTGACCAGTCGATCTTCAGCCAGCGGATTGCGTTCTTCGATCAGACGCGCCAGGCGGACGTCAGTAATTCGTTTCCAGAGTGGCCGGATGAGCGCGAAATAAAGAGTGACGAGGAACGTGATGAGCGCGCCAAAGCGAAGCAACAAGATCGCGTTGTCGTTGTGGCGATAACGATGCGCCGCCCAACCGGTCAAAAGCAAAATGGCCGCGCCGGCGCTCAGAACGATGGCCACACCTCGCAGAATTAGCAGCGCCTGCCGCCGCGCGCGCAAACGCCGCAAAAGGTTCCTGAGGTTGTTGCGGTCGGGATAAATCATCGGTCTTTAAAAGATACTCCTGTGCTGTTTATCAGCCAAATTTTTTGACTGGTGCGTACGCATCTTGCCTTTCTGTAGGGGCAGGGCTTGTCCCTGCCCGATTTTGTTTATCCGAACGCGGGCGGGGACAACCCCGCCCCTACAGGGCTGCTTCAACTTACCAACTTCGCCATTTTGATCCGTTGGGCCAGCAGCGATTCAGTCAGCAGGATCAGCAGCGCCAAAAACAACAAAGGCCACCACACCTTCTGCCGGCTCTCGATCTCTTCGTTACTAAAGTTGCGCGTCGCTTCACGACCTTCGGCCTTGCCGGCCCCGCCGGTGACGCCGTTGATGAAGGCGCCAAAATCGAGCTTGGTGAAATCTCCTTCGGCCGTGTTCAGATCGACGGCCGCAAAATCAGGCCGCTCGGCATAACGCAGTCGATAGAAGCCTGGTTGCCGTCCGGTCACCAGCACGTCGCCGTCTGCCGTCAGGCGATTGTCCGTCAAACGCGTTCCGTCAGGCGCGTCGACCGCGGGAGCATCGCCCTTTGGTTCCTTCGTGACTCTGAAACTCTGGCCCAACCCGTACCACGATCCGGTTTCGCGCCGGCCGACGTATCGAATCATCTGATGGACCAGCGGCAGGTAAATTGGCGTTAGCGGCAAATCATTCCAACTCGGCCCCAGCGAAGAAGTGAAGAGCAACACTCGTCCTTTGCCCGCGTTGCCTTCGATCAGCGCCGCACTGCCGTCTTCGTATCGCGCCAGCACACTTGCGTTCGGCTTGGGCTGGCTTCGCACGAACCCGAAAACGCGCGCTGCTGCAAGCCGGCCGCTGTCGCGAAAAACTTCAAAGATGGGATGGTCGAATTTGATATCAGTGATCGCGACGCTCTCGCTCGCCCTATTCTGCACGGCTTCCGTGAGCGTCGCCGGCGAAACATCGCGCAGAGACTGATTGAAACTGTTCGCATCGGTGTGTGGGCCGGTAGAGATGATCAGCTGCCCGCCGTTCTCGACAAACCGCTTCAGATTTTCCGCCAGCGCCGGCGACAGCGGCCCGGAGTCATTGAGAATCACCAGCGCATTGTCCGCGACCCCGGCGGGATCGACAGAGCCGGCCGTCTTGACCGTAAAGTTGTACGGCATCGCGTCGGTCAAATTCAGCGCGCTCTGCAAATAAAAACTGTCGCTGCGGCCACGCGCGGCGCTTTCGACAATCAGCGCCTTCGCGGGCGCTTCACGCCGAATCGTGAAATAGAATTTATTGTCAGGAGCAAAGTCGCCGGACATGACTTCGATGACGCAACGGTTGGCGCCCTCAGTCAGGTTGAATCCCGTGAACTCGACGACTTTGGTTTCGCGCGCGTTGAGATTGACCTCGCGCTTCTCAACGGTCTGATCGTTGATTTGAAAATCGACCGCCAGACGATCGCGCGGCGTATCACTGAAGTTGCTGAGTTGCACCGAAAGGTTCTCGGTGTATTTCTGTCCAAAGACCACGCCGTGCGCATCGACATTCGTCACCGCGACATTAGGCGGAGGATTGCTGCCACCGACGTCGAAGGTCTGCAGCTGAATGTCGCTGCTGAGTTTGTAAGAGGCATTCGCCTGGTTCCAGCCACTCGCCTGAAAATCCGAAATCAGAATTACGCGTTTCCGGCTTTCGCCTTTCAATTCACCGAGCAATGACTCCGCGCCGCGCAGGGCCTGCTCGTAATCGGTGCCCTCCCATCTCGGACTCAACCCTTTCAAAATCGATCGCAGGCGAGTCTTGTCGTTGGTGAATCGATTGATGAGTTCATATCGATTGCCGAACGTAAGCACGGCCAGGCGCTCACCGCTCGGCGCTTCATCAATGATCGAGCCGCCGCGCTGCACCGCATTGGCGAACATTTGTTCGCGCCGCATGCTGAGCGATGAATCGATCAAAATCACCGTGGCGCCCGCGGCATTGTTGGCTTGCGCCGAGCTGCGGCGAGTGAAGAAGGGCCGCGTAAAAGCGATGACAATCAACAGTAGTGCCAGGCAGCGCAGAATAAGCAGCAGCAGATTACGGAAAGTTCGGCGGCGAATCGTTCGTTGCGGCACCTGGCGCACAAAGGTCAACGCCGGAAACTCGATCTTGCGCGCCCGCGTGCGCCGTACGAGATGCACCAGTATCGGCGCCGCCACCGCGGTGATGCCTAACCAGAAGAGTGGACTAAGAAACCACATGGATCAGTTTTCAGTTACCAGTTGTCAGTTTTAAGTTTTAGCGACCCTCTTAGTTAAAGACTCAAAACTGAAAACTGAAAACTCAAAACTGATTAACTACTTCCCAACTCGACGCGATAAGAACGAAAACAGCGCGTAATCCAAAGGCTGGTCCGTGGTGATCAATTCATAATCGACGCGATTGGCGGCCGCGCAGCGTCGCATCTCATCGAGGTGCTCGCGCAGACGCGCGCGGTATCCATTCATCACCACGTCCGGCAGCACCGGCATCTGCTCGTTTGTTTCCGAGTCTTCCAGCAGCAGAATCGGATCCTTAAAGTCGAAGTCAATCTCATTCTTGTCGAGCACCTGGAACGCCATCACGTCGTGGCCACGAAACCGCAAGTGCTGAAATGCGGACTGTAACCGCTCCGCCTGATCATAGAAATCCGAGATGAGCACGACCATGCCGCGGCGCGTGAGAATGTCGGCCAACTCGTGCAGCGATTCAGCCAGA
>DATANL010000644.1:0-4369 GCA_036266295.1 Pyrinomonadaceae bacterium
TTCTGATTCGAAATTCCAACAAACTGTCAAAAGTGACAGGTTCACCAAAAACACATCATGGTAGATTGCTTCGGTCCCCTTTGCGCACGATTCTGCACTAAACGACGAAGGCATTCCATAAAGACAAATTCTTCGCGAGTCGCCAGGCCTTCCTATCGCGTTGAACAGACACGAGAGGAACGATCATGAAAGCTACGACCCAGCGATCCATTCTAATTCTTTGTATTGCGCTCACCCTGGCCGCGAGCATCGCGCTCAGACCTTCAACGGCCCAGGACACGGGGAGCGCGGACAAGGAAAAAGTCGGCAAGGGTTTTCCGACGAAGCCGCCCTATTCACCTTACGTCGGTCGCAACTATCCAACGCGACCATTCTTTGGCGACACCCATTTGCACACGTCGTTTTCGTTTGACGCGGGCGCGTTCGGCGCGCGCTTAACTCCGCGCGACGCCTATCTCTTCGCCAAAGGTAACGAGGTGACAGCTTCGAGCGGGCAGCCCGCGAAGCTTTCGCGGCCGCTTGATTTTCTCGTGGTAACAGATCACTCAGACCAGATGGGTTTCTTCCCGGATCTGTTTGCCGCCAAGCCCGCAATCATGGCCGACCCGACCGGTAAACGGTGGAATGAAATGATCCAAAACGGCAAGGGTAACGATGCGGCAATGGAAATGATCATTGGATTCTCACACGGTACCTTTCCAAAAGATCTGCTTTATCTTCCCGGAACTGCCGCCTATCGCAACGCGTGGCAGGAAACGATCAAAGCTGCCGAGGAAGCCAACGAACCAGGGCGCTTCACGGCGTTCATCGGTTACGAGTGGACCTCGAATACCGGCGCCAACAATCTGCATCGCAACATAGTGTTCCGCGATAACGGGGACAAGGCTGCCCAGGTTGAGCCATACATAACTATGAAGCCACTCGGCAGTGACAATCCGGCTGACTTGTGGAAATGGATGGCTGCTTACGAACAGAAGACTGGTGGGAGCGTCTTGGCGATTGCGCACAACGGCAATCTTTCAAATGGTCTGATGTTTCCGACCGTCGAGTCCTTCGGGAAAAAAGTCGATCGCGAGTACGCCGAGACGCGCATGAAGTGGGAACGTCTGTACGAAGTGACGCAGACCAAAGGCACGGGCGAAGCGCATCCTTATCTTTCACCCAATGACGAGTTCGCCGACTTTGAAATTTGGGACAAGGCCAATCTCGATGGCAGCGTGCCAAAGAAAAAAGAGATGCTCGAATTCGAATACGCGCGTTCGGCCTACAAGAACGGTTTGAAGCTGGAGCAATTGCTTGGCGTTAATCCATACAAGTTCGGCCTGGTCGCCGGCAGCGACGCGCATACCGGTCTGACCGCCATGGAAGAAGATAACTTCTTCGGCAAGACCACTCCACAGGAACCGAGCCCCGAGCGGCTGACCAAAGCATTTATTCACGACGACAAGACCGGCGTGACGGTGATGGATTGGGAAGTTGGAGCTGCCGGTTACGCGGCCGTGTGGGCCACCGAAAACACGCGCACCGCGATCTGGGACGCGATGCAGCGACGTGAGACCTATGGCACGACTGGCACGCGCATGATCGTGCGATTCTTTGGCGGTTGGAACTTCGAGCCGGGCGACGCCGGCAATCGTATGCCGGCAGCAGTCGGCTACGCGAAGGGTGTGCCGATGGGCGGCGACATGAGCAATGCTCCCGCCGGATCGTCGCCGACGTTTCTGGTAGCGGCGCTCAAAGATCCAATGGGAGCGAATCTCGATCGCATCCAGATCATAAAGGGTTGGCTCGACGCCAAAGGCCAGGTGCAGGAAAAAGTCTATGACGTCGTTTGGGGCGACGCTGACAAGCGCAAAGCCGGCGCGGACGGGAAAGTCCCGGCCGTAGGCAGCAGTGTCGATGTCGAGAACGCCACCTGGACCAACACCATCGGCGATCCTGAATTGATCACGGTGTGGAAGGATCCAAACTTTGATCCGAAACAAAAAGCATTCTATTACGCGCGCGTGATGGAGATTCCCACGCCGCGTTGGACCGCCTATGATGCGAAGCGATTCGGCATCAAGGCACTTCCCGGAACGCGCATGACCATACAGGAGCGCGGGTACACATCGCCAATCTGGTACACGCCCGGGAGGTGACGATGAAAAAGCTTCTTCACGAGCCGCTGGTCCATTTCCTTTTGCTCGGGCTCCTGGTGTTCGCCGGATTCAAGTTCACCTCGCGGAATGACGCCGGCGAACCTGGGAAGATCGTGGTTACCCAGGCCCAGGTTGAAGCGCTCGTTACGGGATTTGCCCGCACCTGGCAGCGACCGCCGACAACTCTTGAGTTAGAAGGATTGATTCGCGAGTACATTCGCGAAGAAGTCTGCACCCGCGAAGCGCTGGCCCTGGGGTTGGACAAAGACGATTCAGTCATTCGCCGGCGGCTGCGACAGAAACTCGAGTTTATTTCCGACAACGTCGCTTCACAGGCTGACCCAACTGACGAACAGTTGGAGAAATATCTGCAAGCTCACTCAGACAGCTTTCGTGGCGAGCGGCAATTTACCTTCAGCCAGGTTTATCTCGATCCGCAAAAGCACGGCGAGAATCTGAATCGCGACGTCGATCAGCTGCTGGCCCAATTGCGGCTCGCGGTCAGCCGGCCCGATCTGTCGAAGCTGGGGGATTCGCTTTTGCTCGATCAGGATTTTGAGGCTGCTTCGGTTGGCGATGTTTCCAAACAGTTTGGGGAAAAGTTTGCCGCGAAACTTTTCGAGCTGCCGGTCGGAGAATGGAGCGGACCAATTGAATCTGGTTACGGACTGCATCTCGTGATCGTCGCTGACCGCAAGGATGGATCGTTGCCGGCTCTGGCTGATGTCCGCGAGACAGTCAAGCGCGACTGGGTAAATGCCCAGCGTTCAGAGACCAACGAAAAGTTTTATCAGGCGCTGCTCAAGCGTTACACGGTGACGATTGGGGATCCGCGGTTAGCGTTTGCCGGAAGTAATCAGAGATGAAAGATCGATTCGCCAGCTCTAAGCCGCATGGAACAATTTTGCGCGCGAGGGCGTTGCTGCAAACGTCGAACGTGTCAGTACCCGGAGCGGTAGCGACGGGATCTAGAGGCTTCTTTGAATAACAAAAGACCCCATTTTGCTTTGAGGACGCGCCTTGATCCGGTCGCTACCGCTCCCGGTACTGACACTATCAATCACACGGCTGACTTTTGCAGCAAAGCAGTGCGGGGGATGATTTTCGTATTGCTGCTGGCGTTTGCTGCGACAGTCCACGCTCATGAAGTCCGTCCTGCTTACCTCCAGTTGCATCAGACCGGCGCCGAAACTTACGACGTGTTCTGGAAAGTTCCGGGCCGCGGCGACAACATGCGTCTGAGTCTCTACGTTGAGCTGCCGAAGAATTGCGCCAACGCTTCACAACCTCGAGGCGTCTTTGTTGACAACACTTTCATTGAAGAATGGAGCGTGAAGTGTGCGGGCGGATTGACCGGCGGCACGATCCAAATTGCGGGCCTGAACGCGACTATGACAGACGTGCTGGTGCGCCTCGAACGAATCGATGGCACCACCCAGGTGACGCGACTCACTCGCGCGTCCGCTTCATTCACGGTCGAAGCGACGCCGCGAGTCACGCAGGTCGCGGCCACTTATCTGCGCCTCGGCGTCGAACACATCCTCACCGGATGGGACCATCTGCTTTACATCCTCGCGATGCTTTTGCTCGTTAGAGGTTGGCGGCGCGTCGTCCTCACGATGAGCGCATTCACGTTGACACACAGTTTGACGCTGACCGCCGCCGCGCTCGGTTGGGTTCACGTGCCCCAGCGTCCAGTCGAAGCATGCATCGCACTAAGCATCTTGTTTGTCGCGAGTGAGATCGTGCGCGCACACAAGGGACAGTCGGGTTTGACTGAGCGCTGGCCCTGGGCCATCTCGTTCACTTTTGGATTGCTGCATGGATTTGGTTTCGCCGGCGCTCTCAGCGAAGTGGGGTTGCCGCAAAAAGCGATTCCCGTGGCGCTGCTTTTCTTCAACGCCGGCGTCGAGATTGGTCAACTGATCTTTATCGCCTCGATGTTTGCGATCGCGATTCTGGCGCGCCAGGCCATCCGAAAGATAACGCTGCCTCATCCATCGTGGGCGTGGCGCATTCCGCCCTACGCGATTGGCGCAGTCGCGGCGTTTTGGTTCCTACAACGAATTTCAGTGATGTGAAGGATGAAGCACCGGCCGCTGTTCATCGCTACGGCTTTGGTTGAGGTCGGTGCCGGCCTGGCGCTGATCGTGTCACCGGCGTGGACGATATCGATTCTCGTCGGTGGGCGCTTTGACACAGGGACGGACTCAGTTGTCGGGCGCGTG
>DATANL010000645.1:0-1680 GCA_036266295.1 Pyrinomonadaceae bacterium
TGAATCGTATGCCACGCGAGATGCCCTGGTGGATCTCGGCATGACAATGACCGAGTCCGATCATTCCGCACCGGACTCGCTGATTCCTTCTATCTACACCTACTTCGGGCAATTCGTGGATCACGACATCACGCTCGAAGCGAAGTCGGACAAGGTTGCGTTGCTGAGCAGTAAGACCCTGCGGCCGCTCACGTTGTTTGAGATGAAAAGCAACCTGGTTAATGGGCGAAAGCCGGGCCTGGATCTCGACAACGTGTATTACAAACCGGTGGCGCGCGCATATTCGAGGCTGCTTTTGGGTACAGTCACTCGTACGGGAAAACCAGTCGCGCGTAAGGACCAATTGAACGACTTGCCCCGCCGCGGAGCGGACACCGAGGACAAATACGATCGCGCTGCTTTGATCGGCGATGCGCGCAACGACGAGAACTTGATCATCGCGCAACTCCACGTCGCCTTTCTTCGCGCCCACAACGCAATCGCGGCGCAAGGCCACACTTTCGATGAAGCGCGGAAAATCCTGCGCCAGCACTATCAGTGGATTATCGTCAAAGACTTTCTGCCGCGAATCTGCGATCCGTGGATCGTCAACAGTATTGTCAACGCGGGCAACAGATGGTTCCGGCCGGACGCCGATGATCTGTTCATGCCACTCGAGTTCAGCGTCGCTGCTTATCGATTCGGGCACAGCATGGTGCGCCAGCGCTACCACGTGAATCTTAATTTCCCGGCGGCGACGCTGGCTGATTTATTCGAACTGACCGCCCTCAGCGGTACGCTGAAGGGCGAGAAGACTCTGCCCGACGCCTGGGTGGTCGAGTGGGAAAACTTTGTCGAAGGTGGCGCCAATCGCGCGCGGCCGATCGATACCAGTCTCACACCGGATCTCTTCAACTTGATGTCCTTCGGCAAGCCCGTCGATCCGGAAGCCAGATTACCGGTGCGAAATCTTTTGCGCGGTTACATGTTGCGGCTGCCGACAGGTCAGGCGGTCGCCGAGGCGCTGCAACTTCAGCCGTTGACCGCGGCAGAGATTGAACAAGCGGCCCAGGCCGTCAGCAGCGATCAATTAAACACAGTTCGCGTGCATGGTTTTTCCACTCGCACGCCGCTTTGGTATTACATCCTCGCGGAAGCAGCCACGAGGAGTTACCGCGGACGGCTCGGACCTGTCGGCAGCACACTGGTCGCCGAAGTCCTGATCGGCCTGGTCCGTGGCAGCAAAGATTCAATTTTGAGAGAGAACAATTGGCAGCCATGGTTGGGAGCCACGCCCGGCGAATTTCAACTAAGCGATCTTCTCAAACTGGCTGGAGTACTTAACCGACCCCCGGGTCCAACTCACCAAGGAGAAAAGTTATGAGCACGATTCTCGACAACATTGGGCGCAAGCGAACGGAAATGTCTCGCGACAAAGTCCTGATTGGGCAGAACGTGGCCGCCGGTATTGCCGCGATGCGCGAAGGAGTAAGATCCTCGGCATGGGAGTATTACATGACCCAGTTCGCCCGCGATGAGGACGGCACCCTCGACAAAGCCAAACTCGCGCGCTTGATGGGCAGCGACGGCACGATGGGCGATCCGGTTATGGACCGCAAACGTGCTTATCTGGTTGCGAATTCCATCTGCGGCGATACCACTTATACCTTCCTCGATTACGGTTGCGAGAGCATCGATGAT
>DATANL010000646.1:0-4840 GCA_036266295.1 Pyrinomonadaceae bacterium
GGTTCTGATGCATTCGCGCGGCACGCCCAAAGACATGCAGCAGCTACCGCCGATGGACCATGCGGTCGACGAAGTGATCACCAGCTTGCAGGAGAGTGTCGCACTCGCTGGGAGATGCGGAGTCGCGCGCGAGAACATCGCGATCGATCCCGGAATCGGCTTTGGCAAGACGGTCGACCAAAACCTCGAATTGATCGTCGGGCTGGATCGACTGGCGGATCATTTTCCCGATATGCCTGTCTTGATTGGCACGTCTCGAAAGAGCTTTCTGGGAAAGCTATTGAATGGCGCTCCGGCCGATGAGCGGCTAAATGCCACGATTGCCACTCTGGTAGCTTCCGTCATGCACGGCGCACACATCGTGCGGGTCCATGATGTGAAATCAACAGTCGAGGCGCTCAAAATTGCCGACGCCATTCGGAGCGTTAGTTAGCTATTTCGAAAGCTCTTCGATCGTCTGTTCAGCCAACTGTCTGGTCGTTTGTGCGGTAAGCTGCCAGCTCCGCAACTTCTTCACATTCATGCCGCACGAGCGACACAACTGCTGACCGGTACTGGCCGCCGTTCCGCATCGAGGACTATGCCTCGCGAGACTCCCCTTCCCGATGTAGCGCGTCACGCGAGTTAACAGAGATTCAATTACGTCCGACAAGTTGAAGGCGCTCGCCGGAACTAAGAGCTAACGTATGGGTGGCCCTAAGGCGCCTTGAATTTCACGGTTACGGTAACTGTCTCTTCGTGACTGTTATTCGTGTTGAAGACCTGGAATTTCAGGGTCACCGGGACTGTGCTATTGGCGAAATTCGCAGCTGGAAGCGCCTTGATCTTCACCGGCATCTGGGTGGGATTCTCGTTAGGCACCCCTAGCGCAGTGATCTCCCACCCCGCGGGATTACTTGAATCAGGACGCAGGGTAGCTCCGTCCAGGTTCTGACCGTTTACGACAATGATAGTTTCGGTGGACATCTCAACCACCGCGGTGCTTGTAGAAATACTGCTTACAACATCCTGTGGCTTCACCTCTATAGCAAAGTCTTCCGCCGACGGCTGGCCCTTCGTATCCTTTACTCTGAATTTGTAGACCTTCGCTTTGTCGCCCAGCGCCGGCCTCTGCAGATCAGTCGTGTCCACCTGATCCTCGACAGCGAGCTTCAACTTCATGGTCAACTGCTTTCCGTCGGCCGACGGGGTAAAGTCGCTAAAGGTCGAGTGCGAGCCATTCAGGGGGACGACAGCGTTAACGTTGTTGAGGTTCTCACCGCGCAACGTGACGTTGAATGACCGCGGTGCGAGGCGAGAATATTTCACGACTTTAGGATCGGTTTCGGCGTTCTGTGTCGACGGATGGTCCGCAGGCGTGTCGAGCTTGGGGACCTCAGGAAGGGCTTTCGTCTTAAACGAAACTTTCGGCAATTCCTCGTTCGACACATCTGTGTGTTGCTCATTGGTGATTATGAATACATAAACACCGGCCGGCGTTTGGGCCGGAGCTACAATGGTTGCCGTTAATGACTTACCATCCGGCGCCACCTTCACATCGCGGGCCTTTAACGGATTATTCTCGCCGGTAGGCATCAGCTCCGCACCCTGCAAAAATCCTCCTTTGATGGTTGCCGAGTAAGTCTTCTCAGTCGGCGCCAGCGGCACCATCTCCGGAAGCTGCGACTTGGCGTCATCAAAAGTTGGCAATGGCTGAGTAACCGTAATCACTACCGGTACAGTGCTTCGCGCGTTGGTCACACTCAGAGTATGTGTTCCCAGTCGCGCCGTGTCGGAAACCGTCAACGTGGCGCTCAGTGATGTATTTGTAGTAGTGATGTCTTTGATGTCCAGGTTAGTCGGATCATCCGACGTGAAGTGGGCCTCTTTAAGGTTGGTGCCGGTGAGACTGATTGCCCGAACCTCACCCTGCGCCACATCCTTCTTATAGCTGTTGGGATTCACCGTCGGCGGCGGAACGACTTCTCCGCTCGGGCCCGACGTTACACTAACGCGGTTGAGGTACTGAATTGTGTTGCCAATGAGGACCATCTCACCGAGCGCGAGCGTGACCATCATAGGATTGTCCCGCATGTCTACTCCCTCAATGGTCTTACCAAGCCTAAGACTGTCCTTCGCCACAAATACCCTGGTTCGAATCTGCCGATTATTAGGAATGATTACCCCATCACGCAGGATTTGTTCATCCAGTCGTTGCAGTTGATCGATTGTTTCATCGGGCATCAAGGCTTCAAGTCCCTTCTCAAAGGGATTGCTGATGATGTTTATGCCCTCCGAATAGTTGGTTCGATGATTGAGCACGTGAAAGTAAGGGAGGAAGCCTGTAAGAAAAGGCCCGAACGCTTTCACTCCGTTCAGGACAAAATTTCGCGGACTCCAGATCTGGCCATGTTCGAGCGACCCCCGCGTCATCATGTAACTGCCAACTGGAACAACCTGGGTGTAAGCCGTCCGGGAGAGTTCAGCTAGCTGCGCAGCCTCGTCCTTGACCAGCTCGACGCGTTCCTTTATTACTGCGACGGCCGCTTCTTTCTTAGCTTGGGCGATTTTAGTGTCGCCGTCCGCCTGAGCTCGCGCCTCAGTGGCCTCTCTCTCTTCATTCTCACACTTAGTATTTGGTTTAATCTGCTTCATGCGCTTGCAAATCTCTACGAGGGCTTCCTTTTTTGCTGCGTCTCCCGAGGAAGCGGCCGCATCCTTTTGCGCATTGATGGCATCGGTTACTTGTGGTGAGCCTCCAATTTCTGCCGAGGCCTGGTCAATTCGCTTGGCCACATATTTGGCGGCATCGCCAACTGGACCGAGCTTGAAGCCTACGCTTGCTATCTGCAGGTCGTAACCTGAATTGTTTCCGATGACGACTTCGATGCAATAGAAGTTTTGCCCGACGCGCCGTCCAAAGTTGTCCTTAACAACCTTCTGTGGAACCACACCCCACATGATGTCCACCTCGGGCTTTAACCCTGGCGGAATCGGGCCCGGCGGCAGGGCTTCTTCCTTAACCATCGTTATGCGGATCGTCTCAGTTTTAGGGGTCTCGCCGCTCTTATAGTGAATATTGACACTTATATCTTTGAACGCAGCCGCATCAGTCACTGTTAAAGTAGCCGTATAGATACAACGATCAGGCAGCTCAAGATTGGTGGGTGTAATCTCAATACCGCTTGATTTGAACGCATCGATGTCGGCTTTACTGATCACTTTGTCCTTATCTTCGAACTTGTTTGTAGCGCAGTCGCCACTGCTCGTAATCTTGAGTGTATGCGTAGTATTGCGCGAGACTTCCGTCGGTTCGAACTTGAAGAGGGCAGGCGTTGGCGTCGGATTCGGCGTGGGCGACGGATTCTGCTGAACTCTGGCGAGATGCGCTGTCTCGGCGGCATCTAAAGTCTTACCCGGATTACGATTGACATCTGTTTGCTTATACTGCGCGTGGGAAAAGTGGTTTGGATCCTGAAGCCGTTTCGAAGCGGCAGGTATCGCTACAATCAGAAGAAGAACCAGACAAGCAAAAGACACGAACCCCCTATCGAAGACGCGCAGGAGAGTTCGAAACGAACGGTGGGTATTCATTTTGGTTTTCCTTCTTTGGCCGAGGACTATAAAGATCGACGAACAGAGCCGCGATGGTTAGGCTGCCGTCACTTGAGTGTCGGGCACTGCGGGCGCATAGATATCTTATTTCTGAGCGATGGTCAAGGGGCTTTCAAACTTGCTAGCGCTTATAAGAGCTCGACCTTTTACCCATTACCAAAAATTAACGTGATGCAGAGTGATAGCTGAGGACCTTGGCGTCGCTCGCGTCACCGAATCAAAGTGTCCAATATCCGTCGCGGCTCACCGATCATTTTTCTAGAACCCGCCTTCGTCCGCCGACGGCCCATAAATCGACGGCACGGGCACATCGAGCAGACGCAGGTAGACGCCCAGCTGCGCGCGATGGTGAATCATGTGATTCATCACAAAGCCTCGCATGACGGCCGTTCGCGGTAGAGTGAAAATCTTTTTATCGCCCAGACGCAACGTCCACTGCCCTTGCCACGTTTCGTCAGCTGCGTTTTCCAGCGCTGTCCGAGCTGAGACGACGTTTTTATCAAATGCCTCAAGCGCTTCCGCAGTTGATTTCACTTGCTCCATTCGCGGCGGTTCCGATCCCGCCGGAGGCGCTAGATCCAATTCATCGGCTTCGAAAGTGTTGCTGGTCCAACTGGGAATGTGCGACAGATGCGTGACCAGGCCGCCGAGCGTCATCGATTTTTCGTGCGGCTTCCAATCGAGCTTGTCATCGGGTACTCGTTCGAGCGTCTTGCGCGTGTTCGCCATTTCATTTTCGAATTCGGGCAGAATCATCTTGCTGATCGACATCGCTTCCTCCTTCAGTGAACCGTGGTGAATTGTGCGGGTGCGCGATTATAAGTATCCTACGCAGTCCTCGACAAGCAGATGTTGCGCAAGTTGTTAACTTGCGCTGCGTCGCAGATACAATTTGCGCTAGGTGAAGAAATACGACGTCATCGTTATCGGCGGCGGCCACAACGGCCTCGTGAACGCCGCGTATCTGGCACGCGCCGGCAAGCGTGTGCTCGTGCTCGAGCGGCGGCACGTGCTCGGCGGCGCGGCGGTCACGGAAGAAGTTTTTCCCGGCTTCAAATTCTCAGTTTGCTCCTACGTCGTTTCGCTTCTGCGTCCTGAGATCATTCGCGAGCTCGATTTGCCACGGCATGGTCTCGAGATTCTGCCGCTCGACGGCACGTTTACGCCGATGCCAAACGGTGACTATCTGTGGCGCGTCAACGATCATGCGAAGACGCGGCGCGAGATTGCGCGCCATTCCCGGCTC
>DATANL010000647.1:0-10459 GCA_036266295.1 Pyrinomonadaceae bacterium
CTAACAGGTTGTCGGTCGGTTGGACCGACGACGAAGCCGGTTGTTACATCTTCACCGGTCGCCACGCCGGCCACGGTCAAATCAAAAATCGATGTTTGCAACCTGCTGACGAGTGACGATCTAAAGGAGGTGCAGGGTGAGGCGTACAAGGAAGCCCAGCGATCCGATCGGCTCGACGGCGAATTTATTGTAGCGCAGTGTTACTATGCGTTGCCGACGACGGTGAATTCCGTAGTGGTGAGCGTGACGAGCGCGCAGGGTGACACGGCCGCGCCCAGCGTGAAAGCGTTTTGGGAACAGACGTTCAGCAAGTTCGACGATGAAGAACGGGAAGGCAAGGTAGATCGCGACAAGGAAAAAAAGCGCGAACCTGAGAAGGACAAAGCCAGGGAGCCCCGCGAACGCGAAGCAGAAGGTGAAGAAAAAGAGGCCTCACCGCCCGAACACGTGAAGGACCTCGGCGACGAGGCATTCTGGGTTGGAAGTCCAATCGGTGGCGCGCTCTATGTTCTGAAAAGCGATCTAATCTTTCGCGTCAGTGTCGGCGGCGATCAAAAGGCGAAGCTCAACAAATCGAAAACACTTGCCCAGAAAATTTTGAAGAGAATGTAGGGCCAAATTGTTAAATTGCGTTTCCTGCAAATCGGAGGTGTGGTGATGAAACGACTGGTTGCGATGGCGACGATCATGATCGGGTGTTGCTTGGCAGTTTTCGGCCAACAGCCAAACGAAGAGCGGGTTGCGCTCGCCGGTACTGCGATCGCCATGGACGCGAAATCTGCGCCGGCTCTCGAAGCGCGTTTGCTTACTCAGGTGCTGAACGGATCGGACGACTCACCCGTGACGAACGTGAAAATCGCGATCAAGAACATCACTCCGAATTTCTACAGCTACGTCAGCGGCTGGGCCACCTTTTATGACGCGAACGCCACGCGTTGCGGCGAAGGAGTTTTCAAACTCGATGCGCTCGCGCCGCAGGAGTCGGCTGAAGTCGACACGCCCGGTTTGCGCGTGCGTTGCACGCCTACGCAATGGCGCGTCGTGGCCACAAATCTCATGACCCGCACCGTCGACATCGCCAAGCCGGATTTGGTTGTGCCCAATCCGCCCGAGGCGGTAGTCGAAAGACCTGCGCCGGTGAACTTCATCATCAGCATTGATGGCGAAGAGCATCCGATCCAGGTGAATAATCCGATCACGTTGAAACTCGGAAACAGAAATCGCAAAGTCGTGCTCAGACCGATTCAATGATTAGGACGCACGCATCCTGCGTGCGGTCCACCGCATCCCTGCCGGTACGTCTCTGACCTGTCAATTCTGACAGTTCCCGCGTCGCGCATTAGCCCACTACAGTCGGCAATGCGCGTGTTCGTTCGTCGACTTCCGCGCACAATCGAACATCATGACGCAATCTGATTCAACCGGAATCATCGATGCCGTCTTGCATCCCACTGACTTTTCGGAAGGCAGTCTGGTTGCTTTTTATCATGCGCTGAGGGCGGCTTTGCTGGCGAAGTCACGGCTCACGCTGCTGAATGTTTCACCGAACGGTGACTCGCAGATCGACGATTTTCCCGCCGTGCGCGGGACGCTTGAACGCTGGGGACTGCTGCCCGAGGGAAGTCCGCGATCGGCGGTCGCACAACTCGGACTACGCGTCGAGAAGATCATCGCCGGCCGTGACGATCCGGTGAAAACCGTGCTCGGTTTTCTGCACCGTCAGCGGGTCGATCTGATTGTGCTGGCGACGAGCGAACATCGTGGCCGCATTCGTTGGCTCGGCAAATCCGTGTCGCAGCCGATTGCGCGCACCGCCTGGCAAATGACTCTTTTCGTTCCGGCGAATAGCAATGGATTTGTCTCGCCCGAAGACGGGACGGTGAATCTCAAACGAATTTTGATTCCGATTGCGAAAAGTCCGAATGCGCAGCCCGCTGTTCAGGCAGCGGCGCGACTAGTGCAGCAGATGAAATGTCCCGAGGGCGAATTTTGCCTGATGCACGTGGGCGATAAAAGCAGCATGCCCGCGGTAAATTGTCCGCCGGTCGCAGGTTGGACCTGGACAAAGGAGTCTCGCAGCGGCGACGTGATTCAAACCATTATCGGGGCGGCCAGGGAATCGAGCGCCGATCTCATCGTCATGGCGACTGACGGTCGCAATGAATTTCTCGATTCACTGCGCGGCAGCCACAGCGAGCGAGTCCTGAGCTATGGCGTGGCGCCGTTGCTCACAATACCGGTAGGCGAACTGGCCGCTACGGCGCCGGAAGACGCCGATTGACCCGGCTGAAGGACGCGCAACCCGATCGCTTCTCACGCGTCATTGCCACGAACAATCAAATAAGAGATCCGGGAAATTGATGGACGTTCTCCCGTGATATGCTGCACGGCCATGTCCGAAGCCACGGAAAAGACGATCAACGAATCGCCGGACACCGCCAGTTTTTGGTCGGCCATCCGCGAAGCCTTGCGTGGAAGTCATAAGGACTACACGGTTGGGCCGATCGGCCGCTCGATCATTCTACTGGCGATTCCGATGGTGCTCGAGATGTGCATGGAGAGCGTCTTTGCGGTGGTCGACATCAAGTGGGTCTCGTATCTCGGACCCGACGCGATGGCGACGGTCGGACTCACTGAGTCGATGTTGATGATCATCTATTCCCTGGCGATCGGATTGAGCATCGGCGCCACCGCGATGGTGGCGCGACGCATCGGCGAGCACAATCCGGACGGCGCGGCCCGCGCGGCCATTCAATCTGTCTTTGTCGGTTTGCTGGTCGCCACCATGCTGGCGCTGATTGGCGCGCCGCTCGCGCCCAGACTGTTGGCGGCGATGGGTGCGGCGCCGTCAGTCATCGAGCACGGCGTCTGGTTCACTCGCATTATGCTCGGGTGCAACGTAACGGTCGTGATGCTGTTTATGATCAATGCGATCTTTCGCGGCGCCGGCGACGCAGCGATCGCGATGCGTGTGTTGTGGTTGGCGAACGCGCTGAACATTGTGCTGGGCCCCTGCTTTATCTTCGGTTTGGGCCCATTCCCCAAGCTGGGGATTGCGGGAGCCGCAGTCGCGACGAACATTGGCCGCGGGACCGGTGCGATTTATGCATTCACGCGGCTCATTCGCAAAGGCGGACGTTTTGAAATTACTCGAGAGCATTTTCGGATTGAGCCGAAAGTGATGGGGCGGCTGCTGCGTCTGTCAGCGGTCGGCACGTTTCAGGTTTTCATCGGCATGGCCAGTTGGATCGGGCAGGTCCGCATCATCTCAACTTTCGGCACGGACGCTTTGGCCGGTTACATCGTCGGCGTGCGCGTCATCTTGTTTGCGCTGCTGCCGTCGTGGGGGATGTCCAATGCTGCGGCGACGATGGTGGGTCAGGCCCTCGGCGCGAAGAAACCGGATCGAGCCGAGCGATCGGTCTGGCTGGCCGGTCTTTACAATATGTGCGTACTCGGGACGGTCGGACTACTATTTGTCGTATTCGCCCCGCAAATCATTCGCCTGTTCACATCCGACCCGGCCGTGGCGCCCTATGGCGTCGACTGTCTGCGCATCATTGCGTGCGGCTTTCTATTTTATGCGTACGGCATGGTCCTGACTCAATCATTCAATGGCGCCGGCGATACCTGGACACCGACGATCATTAACCTGTTTGTCTTCTGGTTGTGGGAACTGCCGCTCGCGTATGTGCTCGCAGTCACTTTTAAGTTCGGCCCGCGCGGCGTGTTCCTGGCGATCGCGATTGCCTTCTCGTCACTCGCGATCGTGAGTGCGATCTTTTTCAGACGAGGAAAGTGGAAGATGAGAGTTGTTTGAGGTTGCGCGCTTGCGACGGGATTAATTGGATTGCGATGCGTGTGCTGGATCCGGTCGCTACCGCTCGCGGTTCTGACACTGAAGCTACGGCGCCAGTCTTTCAATCGACCATTCACCATTGTCCTGTGAGGTGAATCGCAGGCGATCATGCAGACGGTTTTCCTGGCCCTGCCAGAATTCGATCACGTTGGGCTTGACGCGGTAGCCGCCCCAATGGGGAGGCCGCGGCACGTGGTCGCCGAACTTCGAAGTGAATTCCTGAAATCGCTGGTCCAGAGCTGCGCGACTGTCGATGGCCGAGCTTTGCTCTGACGCCCACGCGCCGATCCTGCTGCCGAGCGGCCGCGAATGAAAGTACTCGTCCGATTCTGCTGCCGAGACCCGCTCGACCGTTCCTTCAATTCGTACCTGCCGCCAAAGTTGCGGCCAATAAAACAACAGGCAGGCCTGCGCATTTGCCTCCAACTCATTTCCTTTACGGCTGTTGTAGTTCGTGTAGAAGACAAACCCGCGCTCGTCAAAGCTCTTGAGCAGAACGATGCGCGCGCTGGGCGCGCCGAACCTGGTCGCGGTGGCGAGCGTCATCGAAATCGTGTCTTGTTCAGAAACGCCGGCCGCGCGCACGTCCTGCGACCATTGTTCGAATTGGCGAAATGGATTGGAGTCGACGTTGGCTTTGGTAAGTGAAGAAAGTTGATCCGTCATGGCGAGACAACTTGCGATCTGTGCGCGTGGGCGGCCGGTGACGTGGACGAGGCGCGGTCTGCGAAGGCGCAAGTCACGCAAACGAAACTTATTCAGCCGCGGCTTCGGCTTCTTCTTTTTTCTTGGTCCACATGCCGGCGATCTGCTGGGCTTCGGCGTAGGTCAGATTGTCGTAGATGTCCGAGTTGTCGACGACCGTGCCGTTCTCGAGTTCCGCAACCTCCCAGTCGGGCGATTCAGGATCAGTGCCGGCCTTTCCGGCCGAGACACGAATTTCAAACGTGGTGTTCTTGCGCTCTTCAATCATCGTGATTGCCTTTCCGCGAAGGTCTTTTGGTCGAGGCATCTTAACCCATCTGTTACTGAGGTTCTAAACGGCAAAGCTGCGATTCTGTGACGCGTCAGTTATCATCAACGCTTCCGAACATGGCGCGCACCAAACAAACAGATTTGCCTTTAGTGGCGATCGTCGGCCGGCCCAACGTGGGCAAGTCGACGCTATTCAATCGGCTCATCGGCGAAAGGCGATCGATTGTGGGCGACGAGCCGGGCATCACGCGCGATCGCATCTACGGCGAGGCGGAGTGGAATGACTTGCGATTTGCGCTGGTTGATACGGGCGGCATCGTGCCCGACGACGAAGCTGTAATCCCGGCGAACATCCTGAAGCAGGCGTCGTTTGCGATCGACGACGCCGAAGCTCTGATTTGGGTGGTTGATGCGCGCAAGGGAGTGACGCCGCTGGATCAAGAACTGGCGCGCTTGCTGCGCGGGACCGGCAAACATGTGATCGTGGCGGCGAACAAAGCGGACGCGGCGCATTGGGAGAGCGACGCGGGCGAGTTTCATGCCTTTGGATTCGAGGAAGTGTTCGCGATTTCGGCCGAGCATGGGAACGGCATCGGCGAGATGCTGGATGCTTTGATCGGCGAAATTGCCAACGCTCGTGAGACGCAAACGACCGGCGAAGATGCGGTTGAAGCCGGACAACTCGGGACAGGTGTGCGGACGCTTCATCTCGCGATCGTCGGGCGGCCGAATGTCGGCAAGTCGTCACTCTTGAATCGCCTGCTGGGTGAAGAGCGCACGATTGTTTCGCCGGTAGCCGGCACCACTCGCGACTCGGTCGATACGCTTTTGGAAACTGAGGGTCAGAGGTTTCGCATCATCGACACCGCCGGCATTCGTCGCAAGGGAAAGCCGACAGAGATGGCCGAGAAGATGTCGGTGCTGATGGCGCGCAAGGCCCTCGAGCGCGCGGACGTCGCCATCGTGGTGATCGATGCCGAGCAGGGCGTCGCGGCGCTCGACGCAGCGATCGCCGGCTATGCAGTCGAGGCGGGCTGCTCGATTATTCTAGCGATCAATAAATGGGACGCTTTGGAAAATAAAGAGACGGGAACCGCGTCGGCGTTCGAGCGGACGCTGCGCGACCAGATGAAATTTTTGAGCTGGGGCGAGGTGGTCACCATCTCGGCGCTAACCGGTCAGCGGACACAGAAACTTCTGCCGTTGGCTATTCGGGCGAACCTGGTGCGGCGCAATCGCATTGCGACTTCCCGTCTGAATGAATTCTTCGAGCGTGAGGTGAAACAGCGCAGCGGCATTACGCCCGCGAAGACGCACAAAGGATCGCGTCTGCACGTGCAGTACATCACGCAGACCGGCGTCCGTCCGCCGACGTTTGTGGTGTTTACATCTGGCGGCAAAGCCGGTTTGCATTTCTCATTTTTACGGCATCTGGAGAATCGCCTGCGGTCCGAGTTTGATTTCTTTGCCACGCCGATCAGGATAATTGAGAGACACAAGTCGAGGCCTCGCAAGCGAAGATAATCAAGCAAGTGAGGCTAATGAATTAACCGCCGCGCACCCGGAGATTCTGGAAAGTTCATATTTCTCTGCGCCTCTGCCGGTCCTCTTTCAGTGCGGTTTTGGATTAATGGAAACACCTTTTGAATTTGAGACGATAGCTCGCGAAGGTGAAGCGCGGGCGACGATTCTGCGCACCCGCCGCGGCATCGTCGAGACCCCTGTCTTCATGCCGGTGGGCATCGCGGGCACCGTGAAAGGAGTTCGTTTTGAGGGACTCGAATCTCCGGATCTCGACGCACCGATCATTTTAGGCAATACGTATCATCTGTGGTTGCGGCCGGGGATTGAAACGATCAGAGCCTGCGGGGGGCTTCATAAGTTCATCGGATGGGATCGGGCGATGCTCACGGACTCGGGCGGGTTTCAAGTTTGGAGTTTGGGCGCATCGCGGAAGATCACGGAAGAGGGAGTCGAATCTCGATCGCATGTCGACGGCTCGTTACGTTTTCTTTCGCCGGAGGTGGTGATCGAGGTCCAGGCCGCACTCGGCGCAGAGATCGCGATGGCTTTCGACGAATGTGCGCCGGGTGAAGCAACGCCAGAGGAAGCGCGCCGAAGCATGGAACTGACGTTGCGTTGGGCGAAAAGATCTAAGCAAGCGTTTGAAAAACTGCAAGGCGAATTTCTGCCTTCACCGGGAGAAGGACGCGGGCAGGCACTATTCGGCATCGTGCAGAGAGCCGCACCTCTCGATCTTCGTCGCGAAAGTTTAGATCGTACAGTCGAAATCGGATTCGATGGTTATGCGATCGGCCGGCTCAGCGTCGGCGAAGAGAAGCACGTCAAGCTGGAAGTCATCGAAGAGATCGCGCCACGCATGCCCGCGGACAAGCCGCGCTATCTGATGGGTGTGGGTACTCCCGAAGACTTGATTGAAGCGGTGGCGAGCGGCCTCGACATGTTCGATTCTGTTCTGCCTGCGCGGAACGGGCGCGACGGCCAGGCGTTTACTTCGCGTGGCGAGTTGAACGTCAAAAACGCGCGATATGCACTCGATCAGAAGCCGCTCGACGAGTCTTGTCATTGCGCCGTTTGCCGTCGTCACACACGCGCCTTCATCCATCATTTGTATCTCTCCGGCGAGGTGCTGGCCAGCATCCTTTTGACCCACCACAATCTGGCATTCTTCCTTGACACTATGAAATGCGTAAGGCAAGCTATCCGTTCTGGCCAATTCGCAGAATTTCGGCGAGAGTTCACTGAGCAACTGCAGCGTGGATTGGAATAGGTAGCACGGACTTTAGTCTGTGTTTGATTGCAGTTAAAACGCAGACTAAAGTCTGTGCCGCGCCTGGCCAAATGTCTTACGGACAGTAGAGATAACCTAATTGACTGTGCATCTATTTTTGTTCCAGGGCGGCGCGGGTGGATTCGGGTTCCTCCTCCCGATGATTCTCGTATTTGGCGTGTTCTATCTGCTGCTGATCCGGCCACAACAGCGAAAGCAGAAAGAGCTGCAATCCACCATCGCGCAACTCAAAGCAGGCGATCGAGTGATCACCACCGGCGGGATCGTCGGCAAAATCACCGAGGTGCGTGACACAAGCTTCCTGATTCGCAGCGCCGACAAAACCATTCTGGAAATCGCGCGCACTGCGGTTGCCGGCGTCGACGCAGAAGAAGCGAAATAGGGTGGCACAGACTTCAGTCTGTGGTGGCGCGCGTTTTTGCACAGACTAAAGTCTGTTCCACTTGTTATGAAGAAACGAAATCTACTTCAGCGGGCGATCATTATCGCTGTCGTTTTCATCGTTGGCATCTACATTGTGCTCGGGCCACATGGCCGCCGGCCGCACGCTGCGGACTTCAAGTGGTCCGGCGTTAAAGCCAACCTCCGTAACAACATTCATCTCGGTCTTGATCTGAAGGGCGGCTCGCATCTGGTGATGCGCGTGAAGGTCGAAGAATATTTAAAGCGGCTGACGGAAGACAACGCCGTGGCTGCCCAGAACGCCGCCAAAGACGCGGGCATCGAGGTGAAAGAGGCCCACGCCGAATCAGGCAGCGGGAATTATCGTGTGGTGATGACCCTTGCCGATCCGGCGAAGGTCAACGAAGCGCGTGACGCGGTGCAGAAGAAAGTCGATCTTCATGACACCGCCGGCTGGTCGTTTTCTCCTTCCGGGGCGACGATGACCTGGAGTTTGTCCGGCGCGCAACAAAAGGTGCTGGGCGACTCGGCCACCGACCAGGCGCTGAAGATTATCGACAGTCGTATCAACGCCGTCGGAGTAGCCGAGCCAACATTGCAACGTCGCGGCGGCCAGAATTCTCACGAGATCTTGTTGCAGATGCCGGGCATTTCCGATCCTGAGCACGTCAAGCAACTGCTGATCGGCGAATCGCATTTGGAACTGGTTCACATTATCAGTCCACCCAGCCCGGCGCCCGCGCAAAGTTACATGTCGAAGGAAGAAGCGCTGGCGTCGCTCAACAGCGGCGGCAACGTGCCGGCAAATCGCCGAGTGCTCGAATACGTCGAAAGAACAGACCCGACCACGACGCCTGAGCAAAGCACGAACGCGCCCAAGCCCACCAAATGGGTCGTCATCGAATCGCCCGCCATTATCGACGGCGTTGACCTGCGTTCGGCCCAGGCCATTCCCGAACGCGCCGGTGGCGATAAATATCAGATCGCGTTTTCGTTGAAGAAAAACGGCGCGGACAAGTTCGGCACCTGGACCGGTGCGAACGTCAATGAGTACATGGGCGTCGTGCTCAACAACCAGGTAAAGTCGATCGCCTTCATCAAGTCGCAGATTTTCGATCAGGGTGAAATCACCGGCAACTTCACGAAAGAGCAGGGCGAAGACCTGGCGCTGACGTTGCGCTCGGGCGCGCTTCCCGCCCCGATTGAATATTCGGAAGAACGCACGGTGGGACCGAGCCTGGGCGCGGATTCAATTCGATCCGGGATCAATGCTTCGCTGCTCGGCCTGGCTTTGGTGGTGATCTTCATGTTGGTTTATTACCGGGGTTCGGGCATCAACGCGATCATCGCTTTGCTCTTGAACATGGTGCTGATGTTGGCGGGGTTGATTATGTTTGGCGCCACCCTGACCCTGCCCGGTATCGCCGGTATCATTTTGACGATCGGTATGGCGGTCGATTCCAATGTGCTGATTTTTGAGCGCATCCGCGAAGAGATGCGCTCCGGAAAAACAATTCCTTCTTCAGTCGAGCAGGGATTCGCGCACGCGTTCGTGACGATTATCGATACGCACGTCACCACGATCGTCTCGTCAGTGTTTCTTTATTTCTTCTCCAGCGGGGCGCCGATGATTCGCGGGTTCGCGATCACGCTCGCTCTCGGGCTGGTGGTCAATCTGTTCTCGGCAGTTTATGTTTCGCGCACGATCTTCATCTGGTTGCTGGGCCGCAAAGGGCGACGTGCAGAGTCTTTAAGCATTTAAGAGTTTCTTCATGTTTCGATTATTTCACGAAGTAAATATTGATTGGCTCGGCAAGCGCCGGTTCTTCATTGGCCTTTCGATCATACTCATGCTCGCGGGCATGGGCACGGCGCTCTACCGCCATCGCTTCCATCCAAACGGCACTGACGCTTTCAACCTCGGCGTCGATTTCAAAGGCGGCACCGTGGTGACCGCGCGCTTCAAGCAACCACCCGCGGTTGAGACGCTGCGAGCTGCTATTCAGACGGCGGGCGTCAGCGATGCTGTAATTCAGCCCGTGCTCGATCGTCCCGGCGAGTTTTTGATCAAGGTCCCTCAGCAGGGACCGGCCGCGGCTCAGCCGGAAAAGCCGCCAACTGCGGCAGAATCCACGGTCGGTGTCGACCCCGCGCGTTATAAGCTCGGCCAGGCATTGAAAACCTTCGGCGAGGGCAACGCGGAAATCATGGGCACTGACGCGGTCAGCGCGGTGGCAAGTTCCCAACTGCGCACGCAGGCCATCGCGGTAACCATTGCCGCATTGATCGGAATGCTGCTGTTCATTGCGTTCCGATTTGAATGGACGTACGGCGCGAGCGCGGTCATCGCTGTCTTCCACACCGTGCTGGTGACCCTCGGTCTCTTTTCCATATTTCAAATTGAGATCAAT
>DATANL010000648.1:0-9281 GCA_036266295.1 Pyrinomonadaceae bacterium
GAGTCCTGCGCGAACCAGGCGAGCGGTTTATTGCTGATGCGGCTGACCGGATTGCCGAAACCCTGGATGTAGTTGGTCGGCAAACCGAGACCGTACTGTTGCACCGGAGTGAAGTCGGGCGCGCCCGTGAACGCGGCGTTAAGCGAACCCGCGCTGAGGCCGCCGAAGTTATAAAGCCCGGCGAAGTTCAATTCGAAAACGGCGGAAGGAATGTTGACTGAGGCATAGTCGCCGCCGAATTTGAAGGTGTGCGAGCCGGCGACAATGTTCAGCGAGTCGGTCCATTCGTACCGCGTTTCGGTGCGCACGACCGGCGAGAATAATTCGCGGCCGATGAACGCAGTTCCGGAGATGTTGAAAGCGACTGCGTCGCCATTCTGCGAACGGAAGACCGCGCGGCGCTCGCCAAAGTTGAAGCGCGCTTCATTCACCATGTTGCTTGAAAGCGTCGACGCCAGCGTGCCCACGAACGAATAATCTTTGAGCCGCTGTACGCCGGTGCGCGAGAAATCGTTCTGGCCCAACGACTGGTTTTGCGATTCGACTTGAATGCCGGTGATCGTGCTCGGGTTGTAACCGAAACGGGCCGTCAGGTGATTGTCCCTGGTGATGACGTGATCGATGCGAATTGAATTGAAGGTGGTCTTTTCAGTTACCGGAAAGATCTGCTGCAAATTCTGCAACGGCCGAAACGCGATCAGTTGACCGGCCGAGTTAGTCGTCGACACCGGAACCGGGGCGCCCGAAAAGAAGAAACGCGAGCCGATAGTCGCGCCCAATCCGACGCCCGGAACAGAGCCCGGGTTCGGCAAAGGATTGCTGCCCGTCAACGCGGTGCTGCCGCCGCTCGATGCCAGATATGCGTATTGGACCGCGCCGTTAATCAACGCCGGGTTGCCGCTCGCCAACAAAGTGTTGACGAAGGTCGCCTGGGCCGGCGTCATGTTTCTAAACGTCACGTTGCCGAGACCGGTGATGGGAATGATGACCGAGGCGGTCAAACCCTGCGCCACGTTGCTGGTGAAAAAGCCCGACTCATGTCTTTGACGTTGCTCAAATGATCCGAAAAAGAAGGTTCGATCTTTTTTGAAGGCGCCGCCGATAGTGCCGCCGTATTGCGCGCGCGTGAACGGTGGATCGGTAATCGGAGCGAAAGCATTGCGCGCCTGGAAACTCTTGTGGCGCAGGAATCCGAAGACGTTTCCGTGCAGATCGTTGGTGCCGGCTTTGGTCACCACGTTCACGACACCGCCTGAGGAGCGGCCAAACTCAGGCGCGAATGAATTGCTCACTACCTGAAACTCCTGCACGGCCTCCTGGCTGACGGTCGAGCGCGAGGCGTTCACAGAGTTGTCCGTATTATCCGCGCCATCGACCTGCACCAGGTTCGAGCGTCCTCGCTGCCCGCCAAAATTCAATCCGGTCGTGGGCGCTGGTCCAATCGGCCGGCCCGCGTCGCGGCTAACCATCGAGCTGGTAAGCGCGAAGGACAAATAGTTGCGTTCATTGATGGGCAGGTTCTCGATGCGTTCGCTATCGATAATCGTCGCGACGTTGGTGTTGGTCGTCTCGACGATGTTCGGGGCCACCGTGGTCACGGTGACGGTCGCGCTCAGCTCGCCGACCTCCAGCGGTACATCCTGATTCACGGTCTGGCCCAGCGTTAATCTGACTGAAGGAATGATTGCCGTCTTGTAATTCGACGCCTTGACGCTCAGCTCGTAAATGCCCGGCGTCAGGTTCACGATTTTGTAGAACCCGTCGTCATTCGTGGTCGCTTCGCGAGTCTCGTTGGTTCCGGTATTCCGCGCGTTTATCGCGGCGTTGGCCACGACCGCGCCATTCGCATCGCGAACTGTGCCCTGCAAATCCGCAGCGGCAGACTGCGCTTGCGACATCGCGACGGTGAAACAACTCGCGACGGTAGCGGCAACCAGCAGAATTCGCTTTGACGTTCCAAACAGGCGATTGAGGGACCGAAACATTTTGTTCTCTCCTTCTCGGGTCAGTTCTATTTTCAGCGCAGCGACATCAAGATTTTGCCAGGGGAAAATTAAATGATTACAACGAATCGATTAAATGGCCGAGGGCGAGGGGCGAGCAACGATGAAAACTGCGGTAGTTTTGCATCTCGGCCTTTACTGATGGAACAGTCTCGACCAAATAAACCGGAGACGAGCAGTTTGTACCTTAAATCGAGTGGCTAAGGCAAGAACTTTGTCTGTGATGCGAGAAAGTTCGCAGCTATCTTAAACGCATCGCCGCCGCAGAAGTTTCAGCGCGCGAGCCGCGCGTCGCCTGGGCCAGTTTGCGGCGGACGCGATCGCTCGTGCCGCACAGCGCGATCGCCGCCGCGGCAAAGCCCGGGACGAATGCCGCGCGCCGCAACAAGGAAGAGAGTTTGAGTCGCGAGTCGAACATTTTGTGATATCGAGTTGCGTAGGCAGAGCGCAGCTCATCGAGGTCACGAAGATCGGGCTGCTGATCCAGAAAATCGCTGATCGTGTCCGCGGCGAGCTCGCCGCTTTCCAGCGCCATCAGCATGCCGCTGCCGGTGAAAGGATCGATGAATGAAGCGGCATCGCCAATCGTCAACAGACCGTTTTGCGGGGCCAACGGCCCTCGGCCGAACCCTTCCAGCGAAACCGCTAACCACGCGGACTGCAAGCGCGCATCTTTGAGAGTGGAAGCCGCGCGCCGATTTTGACAGACGACTTCACGCATCACACGGCCGGCGTCGGCGCCACTGGCGCGCACGTCACGCGCCGACGCGATAAAGCAGAGATTGCTCAAGCCGTTTTCGATGCTGCTCAGTCCGCCGTAGCCGCGGTGATAGAAATAGATTTCGCAGGCGCCGGGTTCGATTCGCGTATTCTCAAAATGCGCTTTGAAAGCAACCATCGGACGCCGCTCGGCGCGCGCCCGTTGCGACATTAGTTTTCGGGTGAGGGCTCGGGTCCTGCCGGTAGCGTCGATGATGACTGACGCCCGGCAGTTGGTTTCGCGCGTACCTTGTTTGATTGTCAATCCGGAAACGGTTTGCCCGTCGAACGTTGGATTGGTAGCGTGCGCTTCTTCCCGGACATCCGCGCCGGCATCGCTAGCGCGGCGCAACAGACGCTCGTCCATTTCGGCGCGGCTCAGGCCCAGCGCGACAGTGTTGGCTGCAAACCAGGAGCTCGGCACGCGAACATTGTTGCCGAGGCGCGAATAGAAGACGGTCGCGGTTAGGTGCGACGGTCCGGCGACAGCCATCGCGTCCGCGACCTGCAATCGTTCGAAGTGCAGCGCACATTCAGGAGAGATGAATTCACCGCACAACTTGGGTCGTGGAAATTTCTTTTGCTCGACGACGAGCACGCGCGCGCCACGCATCGCGAGATGAATCGCGGCGCTACTGCCGGCCGGACCGCCGCCGGCAATGATCACGTCGTAGTCGTTTCGCGTTTCCATTTAGCGTTATTCGTTTAGAGGCGGGACTCGTCCCGCCCGTGCGCACAAGTGCGCACTCTAAGCTTCCCATTAGCATGCGCACTCAAAATAAGTCGTGCGGGAAAATGTTCTTTCACCTTAACATCTGCCAACCCTGCCTGACGCCCGAGCGCCGCCAACTCTTCCGGTTTCCAACTTTTCAAAATTGATAGCGCTCCGTCTTCGCGAATGAGACGATTGTGCAGAAACAAACGGCCAATCGTGGTGTACAGAAAATAAGCGACGCGGTTGCGATGCAGATCGATGACAAAGATTCCGCGGGCTGCCACGCGCGCCATCTCGCGCAAAATTTTCACCGCGCCGGCATCGTCGAAGTGATGCAGTGTCAAAGACTGAATCGCAAAATCAAACGCCTGGTCCGGAAACGGAAGCACAAACCCGTCGCCGCGCACCGAAGAGATTTCCGGAAAGGCGTGTGACTCGTCGAGGATCGCCTGCGCTGATCGCTCATTCAGCTCTAAACCAACCAGCGATGCCCGACGATTCGTCTCGCGCGCCCACTTTGCGGCCACGCGCAGCAGTTCACCCGATCCGGCGCCTACGTCGAGCACCGAGAACGATGGCAAGCCCAGCCGCCCAATTTCATTCAGGAGTGAATCGCGCAGCGCGTTCGCGTCGCCCAGCCATTCATTGATGCGACGCAACTCAACCAGACAGCCCTCGTACTCTTCGGCCGTGTAACTGCCCTTGTCAAGATTCTCAGGCTCGAGACTTCGTTGTTCAAAGCGTCTGAACATGAATTATCCGCGGGATTAAGCGTGTCAGAACCGCGAGCGGTAGCGACCGGGTCAAGAACAACTTGAAGAATCAAACGTCTGTGAATGATCCGGTCGCTACCGCTCGCGGTTCTGACACTTCGTCAATTGCGGATTAGATCTTTCGTACGACTAACGCACTGTTCTTTGATCCGAATCCAATGCAGTTACAGAGCGCGACTTGCACGTCTGCTTTGCGCGCTTCGAGGGGAACGTAATCGAGATCGCAGGCAGGATCAGGTTCGTCGAGATTTATGGTGGGCGGGATCATGCCGGTGCGCATCGCGCATAAGGCAGCGCTGAGGCCAGCCGCGCCACTCGCGCCCTGCGGATGTCCGACTTGCGACTTGGTTGCCGACATGGGAATCCGCTGAGAGTTGCAATTCAGGGCGAGCTTCAGGGCATTGGTTTCAATTCGATCATTCAGCAAAGTCGACGTGCCGTGCAAATTCACATAATCAACGTCTGCGGCCGAGATACCTGCATCCTGCATCGCGAGCGTCATGGCGCGCGCCGGTTCATCGCCGCCTTCCTGCAAACGCACGCGATGATAAGCGTCGCACGTCGATCCATAGCCGATGATTTCGGCGTAGATATCAGCGCCGCGCTGCTTTGCCTTTTCGTATTCTTCCAGCACATAGATCCACGCGCCTTCGCCGAGTACCATGCCCGATCGGTTGCGGGTGAAGGGGCGCGACGCTCGCGCCGGGTCGTCGTTCCATTCAGTGGTCAGCACCGTGAGCAGATTGAAGCCCGCGAGAATGCCGGGCGCGAGTGGCGCATCAACCCCGCCCGCAATCATCATCTCCTGACGGCCGAGCGCGATATGTTGAGCGGCATAAGCGATCGCGTCAGTCGAACTCGTGCATCCGGTTGAGATGACGTGAGACAAGCCGCGCAATCCGAAAGCCATCGACAGTTCGCTCGAAAGAGTTCCGTGCGTCGCCGCCGGAATGATATAGACGCTGGCCTTTGCATGAGAGCCGCCGTTGTACCAGATTGAGTAATGATCCTCGACGAATGGGAGGCCGCCGCCGCCGGTTCCGATCTGAACGCCGATCTGTTGCCGCTCGACGACCGAAAGATTTTCTATCTCGATGCCGGCATCGTTGATGGCTTCGCGCGCCGCCGCCAGCGCCAGTGGCACAGTGCGCGGCACATGTTTGCGATCCTTTGGGCCAAGCTGCGCTTCCCAATCAAAGTCGACGACTTGGGCGGCAATCTTCACCGGAGACTTCGACACGTCGAACGATTCGATCCGCCGCACTCCGCTCGTGCCGTTCTTTAGTCCGTTCCAGAATGCCTCGCGACCGATCCCGATGGGCGTGACACAGCCGAATCCGGTAATGACAACCCGGCGCGGATGGGTAAATTGGTTGAGCATGGCGTCTCGCTGGTCGGGATCTACAACTGGGGGCGGAAGCATAGCACCGGCCCACAGGCATATCCAACACTCACTTCGGTTCGATCCCCGGTAAAGCTTCGTCTATGATGTGCGCCAAATGACGACGGTTGTGCAGAAGGCACCGCGCCTCGCGATCGATGATGCGATCCGAATCGCCGCTGAAGTGTATGGCTTAAAAGTCTCGGCGTCGGTGCTGCCCAGCGAACGCGATCAAAACTTTCTGCTGGAAATCTCGACCCGTGAGAAGTTTGTCCTGAAGATCGCCAACAGTGATGAAGACTCGCAATTCCTCGACTGTCAAAATCAACTGATACGCTTTCTGGCGGCGGCCAATATCGATTTGGAGTTTCCGCGAATCGTCAAAACGATTGCGGGCGAAGACCTCGCATCAGTGACGGGCGACGATTCAAGAAAACATTCCATGCGACTGCTGACGTGGATTGATGGCGCGTGCTTCGCCGAAGTGAAACCGCATGATCGCAAACTGCTGGCGTCATTGGGTAAAGCTCTCGGCCAGATGGACACGGCCTGCGCGAACTTTGTGCACCCGGCTGCGCGTCGGGTGTTTCATTGGGACCTGCGTAATGCGCAACAGCGTTGATTGGCGACGTCCGCGGGCAAGGGCTGTTCGTGGGAATCGAGTTAGTCCGTGATCACGAGACGCTTGAGCCCGCGGATCGCGAGGCGGCGATTCTGATCGAGAAGATGAAGGAACGTGGCGTCCTCCTCAGCACGGATGGGCCATTTCATAACGTGATCAAAATCAAACCACCCATCGTTTTTCCCGGCGTGATGTGGACGAGCTGATCTCGAAGATGGAGACTGTGCTTGATTGAACGATTAGAAAATCTCGATTGGCAACCGCCGGCGCATTGGCAAAAGATCACGACCATCGAAATGCATACCGGGGGTGAACCGCTGCGGGTGATCACTTCCGGCTTGCCGCCGATCAAAGGCAACACGGTGCTCGAGAAGCGACGTTACTTCCGCGAGCACTACGATCACATTCGGCGAGGGATTATCTGGGAGCCGCGTGGTCACTCCGACATGTATGCGGCGATTATTACGCCGTCGGCTGATGCTGACGCGGACGTCTTTTTTCTGCACAACGAAGGCTACAGCACGATGTGCGGCCACGCGATCATTGCGCTGACAAAGTTCGTAATCGAAACCGGTCTGGTGCAGAAGGACGGTACTGATTCTCAGATCATCTTCAATGTTCCCGCAGGTAAAGTTTATGCGCGCGCGCTGATTGAAAAAGGCGAGGTGCGCGCAGCGTCGTTTCGGAACGTGCCTTCATTTTTGTATCTGAGCGATCAATCAGTAGAAGTTCCCGGACTTGGGCTCGTTCGTTTCGACGTCGCTTACGGCGGTGCGTTCTATGCATTCGTTGACGCTGAGCCACTGGGGCTCTCGCTCACGGCGGCAGACTGCGCGCGGCTGATCGATTACGGCCGCCGCATCAAACGTGCGGTCGCGTCGAATTACTCAATCGAGCATCCGTTTGAAGATGATTTGAGTTTTCTCTATGGCACGATCTTCATCGCGCCGGCCGTGGATGCCGGCCATCACAGTCGTAACGTCTGTATCTTCGCCGAAGGCGAAGTCGATCGATCACCGACCGGCACCGGCGCGAGCGCGCGGGCCGCGATTCATTACGCCAAAGGCGAGTTGCAATTGAACGAGAAGATCAAGATTGAGAGCATTGTGGGAAGTGTAATGACGGTCGCCGCTGTGGAGGCTACGAAGTTCGGTCCCTTCGATGCGGTGACTCCCGAAGTCACCGGCGCCGCATCAATTACTGGTCGAAGTGAATTCTATTTTGATCCTGACGATCCGTTTCGGGAGGGATTCATTTTGCGGTAGCGGTCTCGGTGTTCGGGGGCGTCCAAACATATTTGAGATTTGAGATTTGAGATTCGATATTCGAGATTCAGACTCAGATTCAAATCTGAGATTTGTCATTTAATGATCGGCTTTTTGCGCGGCACTGACAAGCGCCCACCGAATTACTAAATCTCAATCTCAAACTTGAAATCTCAATCTGAATCGGAAAACGCGACAGCGTACGAGTTGCGAATACAATCCTTGTATTAATTAAAGCTTCCCTATTCGCAGTGTTCGTATCCAATCCCAAATCCTGAATCGGAATTCCAAATTCCAAATTCCAAATCTCAAATTCCAAATTCCAAAATTCCAAATCTCAAATCTCAAATTTCAAATGACTAGTCCTTATCCAACGGCCAACGACCGCCGATAAATTCCAGCCCCAGCCGCGCCACACCGTTTGCGACTTCGCGCGACCGCACCGCGGCGAAAACTGAAACCGGATCTCTCACGCTGTTGACTTTAATGATTCTGCCCACGTCAACGTCCAGACTCGTGGGTACACAAGCTCCCAGGCTGCTGATTGTTTCAGTCACCGTATATTCCTGTCGCGCCGGCTTGCCCTTTTCATCAAGCGTTTCCACCATCACTTCCAACGGAATGATCAGCCGCGTCTCCCGGCGCTGCTTGATCAGAGGGCGTTTGCTCAATTTCCACATCGAGTTTTGTCCGGGCTGAAAGGGCAGAGGCTCGAAGCGCGCCGCCGGGTCCTGCTGATAACTGAGCGGCGCTTCCTTGCCGATAAATCCGACGCCGATGCGAAAGAGGGTTGAACCGGCGGCGCTTACTTTCGAGATGGGCGATGAATGCCGCACCAGGCTCCAGACCGTGTACATCGCTTCGGTGTGATCGAAACAGCGCAGCTGATGCGGCAGCGGCATCGTCAACTGGATCAACCGTCCCACGTCGAGCGGCCGCGTCAAGGTGAACCCGGCGCCGAAGTGACTGACATCGACGAGGCGCGATTGTTCCGTCCAATGATATTCCTCGCTCTCGCGGCAAAATACACGAAAGGGCAACGTCAAAGGCAGACGACGAACGCGTCGCGTGAAAACATCCTGAGGTTGCAATGGAAGCCTCCTGGTCGTTGAGAGCTGTCAAGAGAGGTGAGTGGGGTGAAACAAGTATAGAGGAAAAAGTTCCGAGGCGGTGATGTCAATTTGAGCGATCGGTCGAGAACTTCTATCGCTGCTGCGGTATTTCCAGGGATTTACGCTTCTGTATGGGAAGCAAAATGTTGACTTGAATTCCTGTAGCAGCCTATTATCCGCGCGTTCTTATCGGTTCCGGGAGAGCCCCCCTCTCTGAGGACATTACCCTGGAGGATCTGCACGCGGAACTTCCGAAACCAACACCGTTCAGGAAAGGAATCTCACAACATGCATTCGCTCATTCGTAAGAGGGTAGTTTCTTCGGTGGTTGCGTTTTTTGTCGCCTTGGGAATTGGGTCCGGCGCTGCTGCCTACGGTTGCATCGATTATATGGGTACCGGGGCTGGGGATGGAACCATTTGGGCACATTGCGATACCTCTGCCGGCGCTTTTTTTACAATGTGTTGGGCTGACCTTGATAACTTGTGTATCGTTCTGGATTCGCCAGGTGATTTGCAGAGGGCCGAACAGTGGTGTGCTAGTGCGGACAGCTGTGGTCATCATGGTCTGGAAACCAAGTTGCGAATAGGCCCACCAACGCGTCCCGGAGTCGATGCGAGATCCGCAGTGGGACAATTTACTACGGTTGCG
>DATANL010000649.1:0-3735 GCA_036266295.1 Pyrinomonadaceae bacterium
TTATCGGCTTGCCTGGGATTTCACGAGGCCGCATGCGCGCGAGTGTGTCTTGTAGGTCGCGAATCTCATTAGTGTATTGAATCACAATTCGCTCAATAGCCGCGCCTGCCTCCTGGTCAATCCGCGGGAGCAGTTGGTCAAGTTCCCTCCTGATCTCCAACTGTGGAATGGGCTGAATCAGTGATTGCGCCTGAGCGCGCGAACGGTACAAGAGGACTGAATGGACAAAGCTGAAAGTTACCAAACTTACTAAGAGAAGTGTGAGGAGTACCATGTTGCCCAGAACCCCTTTAGCGCTGCACGCCGCAGCACCAAGTCCAAAAACTGTAATTGCTGCAGTGGTCGCAGCAGCAAGAGGTGCATATTTGTACTTATCGGTGAATTGAAATAGTCGAGCCGTAATGTGTTGGAGTTTCTTCCGCAGCAGGCTTGGTTTTGATGGCGTTTGCACCACCCTGTTCGTCGGCGGCTCGTTGAGATAGTCGTTCATGAACTCTCTGTGTGCGGGTAACTTACGCCCCGCTGGCGTCCAACATTTGTTCTACGCAACGATTTATCGGCGCTTCACAATTACAGATAAACAGTTGCTCTGGTTATAAAACTAAGGGTGACCTTTCCCCATGGTTCCGAGCGACGGACAACTACCGTATTAGAACCTGCTGACTAGGTATAAGACGCCTCGCGGCGTCTTATACCATCATCTGAAAGGGCAGGACTACGTATTTGAATTACGTAGTCCTGCCACCTATGGATCAAGGCGCCGGTTTATTCCCACCGTCACCTCCATCGCCGCCGCCTTTCCGGCTGAGGCCAGTTTTGCGTTCGCTCTTGCGGGTTAAGCCGAAGGCTTCCAGCAGCGAACTGTCGGGGCCTTCGGTGGGGTCGGCGTTGACGCCGGCGACTACTCCCTGGATTTTCTCCATCGAGACTTTGTCGGGCGTCGCGTTGGTTGATGGCGCGGGCTAACTGGTTCTCCAGATCTTTGATCAGCTCGCGCGCGTCCAGCGACGGCTGTACGGCCGTCTTGAACTGGTCGAGCGTCATGGCGAAAAATGATTTGGCGGGCGCCAGAGACTCCCAGCCGCTAGTGGTTCGTCCGATTCTGTCTTCTATTTCTTTCGGTCCTGCCATGGTGTGATCCTTTCTCTTCGCGTGGCCGAAGATTGAGTAAAAAGGACATGACATGCCCACGGGGACACATCGACGATTTGTAACGATTGTGGGCTCTCGGGACTGGTGGGAGCGCCGCAATGTCACGCGTTCGGCGGCCGCGTCGGTCGGGGAACGTTGTTTCAAACCAAATCCGCGAAATTGTCGGGGATTTCGACGGTTCCGGTAAAAGTGGGCCGGATTCTCGCACCAAACTGCACGAATTTCAAGCAAAGTTTTTGCAAGCAGAGCAAAGTTGCGCGGAGTTCGGGCTCAGATGCGCGCAGCCGAGGCAAAGTTATTCGCAGCCGAGGCTCGGTTGCGGGCACCTGAAGGCCGGATGCGCGCAGATGAAGCGCGGCCGCAGGCAGATGAAGCGCGGCCGCAGGCAGATGAACCTCGGTTGCGAACAGCTGAAGGCGGGATGCGCACAGCTGAAGGGCGGTTGCGGGCAGCCGAGGCAAAGTTATGCACAGCCGAACCCCGGTTGCGGGCAGCCGAAGCCGGGATTCGGGCAGGTGAAGCCGCAACCTAATATATGTTGATTCACCAACGCCGAAGGCGCTCGCAAATTCCAGCCCAAGGCAACGCCCTGGGAACGACCCGTGTTAAATCACCCAAACTCTGAAAGAGTTCGTCAGCGCCACAAGGCTGTTACGTTGTTCTCGTGTCTCAAATCTGTGGGACTCACGCTCGCAAACTCTTTCAGAGTTCATCGATTGACCGGCGGTCTAACCCAGGGCGTTGCCCTGGGCTGGAATTTGCGAGCGCCTTCGGCGTTGGTGAACTAGTTGACGCATTGTGACTGTTACTTCGGTACCTTCAATTCACCCGTAAGCAGATCGGGCCGGACGCGGGCCATCTCTTCGGCGGTTGTCGCGGTGGTGGGATGGGTCGAACTCATGGCCGCGTCGGCTTCGGCCTCGACGACGGCTTCTTCGATGACTTCCGCGATTGTCTCGCTGCCGCGATGCTCGAGCCAGTGACGATAGGCGACGGTGATGATCGCGATTGCCGGAATCGCCAAAAATATTCCGGCCACGCCCGCGATTTCGGCTCCGGCCAGGATGGCGAAGATAACAGCCAGCGGATGCAGATGAATGCCGTGGCCGATGATGCGCGGATAAACCACGTAGTCGTGCACTACTCTCAATACTCCGAGAAATAGCAGACCGACCAACGCCATGGCCCATCCGGAATGCAGCAGCGCCAGCAGCGCCACGAGTAGCGCCACGCACAGCGGGCCCACCAGCGGCACGAATTCAAACAGACCCGCGATCAATCCCAGCACCAAAGGGCTCGGGAACCCAATCAACGCGAACCCGATGCTGCAGACTGCGCCAATCAGAAAACACGCGGTGAGTTGCGCGCGAATGTAAGCGGCCAGCGTGGTGTTGATGTCCTGAAAGAACTCGTCGCCGCGCCAGCGCAGACGGCCGCGTGGCAACATCGCCAACGCCGAGCGGCGAAAACTGTCGGCGTCCTTCAAAAGAAAGAAACTTAAAATCGGAATCAGAACGACCCACGGCAGAAAGATGATCCAGCCCAGCGCCCGCTCGAAAGCCAGGCTTGCGATTTCGCCGCCTCTGGCAATCACGCCGAGGATCGTGTCATTCACCGCCTTCACCATGCCCTGCGGCATGCGATGGTCAGTGAAGTATTGATTGAGATGATCCGACGTGTCTGAGATTTTTTTGTAATACGCGGTCGCCTGTAGCTTGAACTCAGGGAACTGGGCGGCGAATTGCGGCACCAGAAAATAAATTCCCGCGCCCACCACCGTAAACAAAAACAGATAGACGACGCCGATGGCGAGTCCGCGCGGGACCCTTATGATGCGGCCGCCGAGGTTGACCGGCTTCTCGACGAGGTCTACCAGCGGCGCGACCAGGTAAGCGAAGAAGATCGAGAGGACGAGAAGTAACAGGACCGCCGTGAGTTTATAAACGATCCAAAGCAAGGCCGCGACGGCGAGCAAGATGAGAATGATGCGCAGAACGACGCGCGTTTGCACCCAGGCGGCGACTTCTCGCACTTGTGGCTGATCAGATCGAGGCGTCATGAAATGTCAGCGACGTGAGGATCGCACATTAAACTCAATACTCGTCTTCGTCGTAGACTTCGTCGGCTTGCGACATGCGCACGCCGGCTTCCTGCCACACGAGTCCGCGCCATTCATCAGTTTCGCCCAGGACTTGCAGCGCAGCCTGCGGCCGCACCGGATTACGTTCGATGCGCAGCACCTCGGCGATGACGCTGATCTTCTCACCCGTCTCGTCAAGCACGCGCAAGTTCACCCGACCGCCAACCGGCGGCAGAGTATTTTGGAGGTGTACGAGCGTACCCTCGGGGCCGACATTTTCCGTCTCGCCCTCGGCGACAATGTGGTTTCCGTCGTTCGTGTCCCATTCAGCACGAATCGGGAAAGCGTGTATGTAGCGTTGGCCGGCGCGATTTTCAACTAACGAACCTTGGGGCATCTCATTGACTCCTTGAAGAAACTCGGCTGAGGCAGCCGTGCGTATGATACAGGTAAAACGGTGAAAATGCAGAGGATTTGTGTGGGGTAAGTTGCCCACATGTAAC
>DATANL010000650.1:0-8493 GCA_036266295.1 Pyrinomonadaceae bacterium
TACGCGCGATGGCCGGACGACCGCGAAGGCCTATTCGCCCAGCGGCGAAGAACGCGAACTGAGCGAACCTGAAAAGGCGCTCAACGCGACCGGCGAAGCCATCGCCGATTCTGCGGGTTGGGTCAAGGACAAGACCGTCGACGCCTTCGACAAATCGAAAGACGTCGGCAAGGACGTAGTCGACAAAACCAAAGAAACGAGTAAGACCGTCGGTGAAAAGACGGTCGAGGGAACTAAGAAGGTCGTCGACAAGAGCACAGATACCGCGAAGACCATCGGCTCGAAAACAAAAGAAGGCGCTGAAACCGTCGTAGATAAGACCAAGGAAGGCGCGAAGAAAACCGGCAAAGCCGTTAAGAAGGTAATCCCCCACTAAGGCGGAGTAACGACGTGGACACAAACGCGGAAGGCTTTGACCGGCCTCCAGCCCAGGGTTGCGCGCGCTAGTGCGCCATCCTGGGTAATTGAAAATGAATTTGTGTGAACCCTGAAAGGGTTACGGCGAAAGCGCTCAACCTCATCAATTCATAACTCTTTCAGAGTTCGCCTTGACTCAAATCATCTCGTTCCCAGGGCGATGCCCTGGGCCGGAATTTGCGAACGCCGTCGGCCTTAACAAGCCATCACGACAGACGATCCATCATCCGGGATGACAACCGGCCATTCCCCGACGACTGACTCGGCTTGACTACCCCCCAAAAACCTCCGCAAAATCGCGCTCAAACATACCTTCTAAAAAACTATTCCCAAGCCACTCGCCATCATGTAAGCTACTCCGCACCGACCCACCTGTAACCGGCGCCCCAAACCAACACCTGAAGGAGTACAGCCATGAAACGCTGTCCGGAGTGTCAGTTTCTTTACGAGAATGAATCGATCAAATGTGACATGGATGGGACGTCGCTGAGGTATACGGTAGCTTTGCCGTCGATACCGGGCCTGGCGAAATCGATTTGGGATAGATGGACGATTACGCTTTTGTGCGCGGTCATCCTTGGTACTGTGCTCGTGATTCTGTATCGCGCGACGCCATCTGCTTACACGTCTTCGACGCCAGCGCGCGTCGACTCGACCAAAGGAGAGCTGCCGTCGACAAACCAGGACGCGCAGACATCTGAAACAGCAACGCCATCCGAATCGTCTGCCGCAGAGCAGGCCGTCGATTCTTCCGAGACGTCCGATGGCTCGAATGATCCTTTCGACTATCATTCAACGACCATCGCGAACAAACCGCAGAGATCGAAGCGCGGTGCGCCGGTGCTCGATGAGCAGGAGATGTCGCCCGCGCCGGTGACTCACTTTGAACCTGCCGCCACTCTTCCCGTGGCGGCTACCTCGAGCGCCGCCGCTAAACCAGTCACGACCGCCATCGGTCCGGTCGAGAAAACCACACCGGGTCAGGCCGCATCACCATCCACGACTTCAGTCTCCGCTCACCCCAGACCTCCCGATGGGTATTCGGGCAAACCCGCCACGCAAAACGAGAAAAAGGAATCAGGCCTCAAATCATTCTTCAAGAAAGCCGGCAAGGTCCTGAAGAAGCCGTTTGACGATAAATGATCCGGACAGAAATCGATGGGACGCGGGAATTTATCTACTGCCCTTCGTCGCAATCCGGTCAGCCTTGCGGGCGAAAAAAGTTAGTCAACGCTACTAACCGGGAATAGAATGTTGATGGTAATCGTGCGCCTAACAAAATCGTTGGGCCGGAGCCACGGGAAGCGACTTCGCATCAAGCTTGATCGACGAAGCTGCTCGGTAGCGCCGTGGCCCGCTCAACTCAAACGTTATCTTGCTCCTGTGTGTCTGATGAAGCGGACAATCTCGATCGCGATTGCGGTTTACACTACGGTGCTTTGCGCATCGTGCATGTCGCACAGACAAGAAACCGCTTTCTTTTCCAATTTCTCGATTAAGCGTTTGGTGGAAAGTGGCAAGTCGTCTACCAGGTTCTCGTGCGACGCGATTGGTGGTGGGGGCGGCGCTGACTTCAACAGGATGCTTGGCGTCGGCTCAGGCGGCAGACGCTTTAATTCACACAAGAGCGATAGCTTCACGTGTCGCCTGAAGTCAAACGAGTCTTTTGATGAAGCGGACTTGTTTTCTGTGCTGAAACTTGACGTTGAACGCGCGCTTCACGATAACGGCGCGCAAATCACGGATCGCGGGTCTTCCGGTGCGGCTGACTTTTATTTTGTGTATGTAGTGAAGGATGTGCGTGGCCGTGTGCAAATCGCCGGGCAGCGAATCGGAACTGACAATTACAACGTGCATGCAATTCTCGAAGAAACTAACAACTAACCGCGTGGACTGAACCGTCAGCCGGCTCTGAGGAAAATGTCCGATACCGTTCTGAAATTCATACCAACTGAGCCGTTTTACATTCCCGATGCGCGTACGCACGCCAATGCCGTTGCGCTGCTTGAAAAGCTGGTGCCGGAAGGCGAGATGTGCGAGGCAGAAGTCTACGAGCATCTAACATTTATCGGCTCATCGTCGTGGCGTTCGGAGTGTGGCGGTTGGTCCAGGCTTAATTCTCATACCGGAGCTTCTGGCTGGGCAATGTTGCTGGCGGTCGGGACGGAAGTATTTAGGGTTATAGCTGCATTGGAGGTGAAAGTGATGTCGCCAGAAACTTCCAGACATTGGTGGTACTTCATCAGTGGAATTTTCGCGCTGCTGGTGGCTGGACAAGCCATTCATTGGTTCATCACTGCGGAGTCTACCGGGGCATCCTCTGCGCGTTGGTGGGCGGTAGCGGCGCAAGCGGTGCTTGGCAGTGGCGTCGCGGTCTGGTCTTTCCTGCGAGCGCGAAGCCTGCGGCGCGAGAATTAGAAATTGATCCTTGTCCCACTTACACATGCGCCTGTCTGACGGGTTCGTGTTGAGTCTCTTCCTGTTCCTCGTGAGTCATGGCTTGTGTGGGTGGATACGTTCAAGAGTAATGGGAATAGTCTCGACCGCGATCGCTTTGGTGGCCGCCGTTCATATCTTCAATACCGAGAAGGAAGTTGATTTTGCCGCTGAAGTTGTGCGGAAAGAGTTGACGACATAAATTCACCGCGGCGCGGTGAAGAGCAAGGATGAAGGATGAAGGCGGAAGGATGAATTGAATTCGCGCGGCGCCGCTTTTTTTATGACCAACTATCGCGTTATCATTCGGCTTCGACTATGGCCAATTCAGATCGGTTCACCATTATTTGCCCGTGCTGCGAAGCGACGCTGAATGTCGACGCGGAGACGGGCGCATTGTTGTCGCACGAAGAGAAAACCAAGCCGCTCGGATCATTTGAAGACATGGTCAAGGACCTCGACAAGCAGAAGCAGACCCGCGACCAGATGTTTGCGCAGGAGATGACTTCTTTCAAAGATCGCAGCCGCTTGCTGGAAGAGAAATTTCAGGAAGCGAAGAAGAAGGCCGAGAAGGATACGAAGGTTTATCGCAACCCACTTGATCTCGATTGAGTGACGAGTGACCAGTGATGCGTGACCAGCAAAGCGATAGCGCACGTCACTCGTCATTCAGATTCCGATTGGAGAGCAATATGAAGCAAAAGCATCGAATCATAACCGCGCTTGCTGTGCTTGCCTTCGCCGCCGGTGCAGCCTACGCGCAGGTGAAAGTAGCGCCGATGAAATATCGCGAGCGGACTTTGCCAAACGGCCTGCGTCTGCTCAGCGTGATCGATAAGTCGAGCCCGACGGTGACCATCAATGTCTGGTACCACGTCGGTTCGAAGGACGATCCCGATCATCGCAGCGGCTTTGCTCATCTGTTCGAGCACATCATGTTCAAATCGACCAAAAACATGAAAGCCGAGATGATGGATCGGCTCACCGAAGACGTCGGCGGCAACAACAATGCGACTACGCAGGACGACGCGACCATTTATTACGAGACGATTCCGGCGAATTACCTCGAGACGCTTTTGTGGGCTGAAGCTGAACGGCTCGCATCCTTGACTGTCGATGACGAGAATTTTAAATCAGAGCGCGCGGTAGTCGAGGAAGAGTTTCGCCAGAGCATTCTGGCGCCCCCGAATGGACGGTTCTTTTATGCGATGGACGTTCGATCATGGAACGCTCATCCTTACAAGCGGCCGGGCATCGGCAGCATCGAGGATCTTGATGCGGCCACGATCGATGACGTGATCAAGTTTCACAGCACATACTATCGCCCCGACAACGCGACGCTGATCGTCGTCGGCGACTTCGATCAGAAGCAGCTCGATACCTGGGTCGACAAGTATTTTGCGCCGATTCCCAAGCCGAACCTGCCGTTACCGCGCGTGAATGTGGCGGAGCCGGCGCGGACCGGCGAGAAGCGTTTCATGGAATATGCGCCGAACGTGCCTTTGAAGGGAGTTGCGCTGACGTTTCTCGCGCCGTCGAGCAAGAGTGATGACGCGGCGGCGTTGAGAATGGCTTCGACCATCCTTTCGCAAGGACGATCGTCGCGCTTGTATCAATCGCTGGTCTATCAACAACAGCTCGCGAGCAGTGCCAATGCCAGCACTGATCTGCGCGAGGACGCCGGCATGTTCACGTTCATCGCCTTTGCCGCGCAGGGCAAAAAGCCCGAAGACGTCGAAGCGGCGTTGAAGGCCGAAATTAAGAAGTTGCAGGACGCGCCGGTGACCGCGGCCGAGCTGGAAAAAGCCAAGAACCAAATCGTTACCAGCCAACTGCGACAGCGCGAGACCAGTCTCGGCAAGAGCAATGCGCTGGGACGCGCGGCGGTGATCCTGGGCGATCCGAATCGCGTCAATACCGATTTGGATCGTTTGCAGGCCGTGACGGCGGAAGACATTCAGCGCGTCGCGCAGAAATATCTGACCGATAAAAATCGCTACGTCATTTATTACCTGCCCGAGTCAGAGCGGCCGAAGACTTCCGGAAATATTCCGACGATGAATTCCTCAAAAGGAGGAGAAGCGAGATGAGCAACAAGGGTTGGAACCTGATTCTGGCAAGCGTGGTCCTCGGATTGTGTGCGATCACTTCGGTGGCGCAGACGGCGCAAGCTACACCGCCGCCACCGACTGCGCCGCATTCCACCGTTTTTCCCAAACCGGTGGAGAAGAATCTGCCGAACGGTCTGCGCGTGATCGTTGTCCCGCGTACGGAAATGCCGCTCGTTACGGCGCAGCTGCTCATTAAGAGTGGCGGCGAAGTTGATCCCGCGGACTTAGCCGGTGTCGCGGACATGACGGCGACATTATTGACGCGCGGCACCGCTACCAAGAGTGCCACCCAAATCGCGGAAGCCATCGAAGTGCTCGGCGGAACGTTGGGTTCAGGCGCCGGATGGGACTCGTCTACGATCACGACGAACGTGGCGTCACCGCGCATCGGTCAAGCCCTGGAAATCATGGCTGACGTAGTGCGCAACCCGAGTTTCAAAGATGAAGAGATCGAACGCCTCCGGCGGCAAAATCTGAATGGCTTGCGCGGCGCCATGGCTACTCCCGGTTCCATCGCGCGCTTCGTTGCCGCCCGGGTGGTGTTTCGCGATTCGCCGTACGGACATTTGTTATCGGGCACGCCTGAGTCTCTGGCGCGCATCAAGCGAGATGACATCGTCAAGATTCATTCGATGTACTACCGCCCTGACAACGCAATTCTCGTTATCGGCGGCGACATCACGGGCGTCAACGGCTTCGCCCTGGCGCAAAAATATTTTGGCGATTGGCAGAATCCACCGAGCGCTTTGCCGAAGTTGCAGATCACGACGCCTGAGAGCACCGCCGCCGGCCGCCGCATTCTGGTAATCGATCAACCTTCAGCCGGCCAGACCGCGGTCCTCGCAGTTCGTTCCGCGATCAGCCGCGACAACCCGGATTATTTTCGGGGGATCGTGGCGAACGCGGTGCTGAGTGGTTACTCGGGCCGTTTGAATTGGGAGATTCGCGTAAAGCGCGGCCTCAGCTACGGCGCCGCCAGCCAACTTGATATGCGCCGCTCGGCCGGCTCGTTCATGGCTTCGGCGCAAACCAAAAATCAATCAGGCGCCGAAGTGGCTTCGCTGGCACTGGCTGAGATTGGGAAACTGGCCACCGGCGAGTTGCTCGATTCAGAATTGTCGACGCGAAAGGCGAGCCTGCTGGGCGGATTTGCGCGCAGCATGGAAACTACCAACGGCGTAGTCAGCCAGTTCGGGTCGCTCGCCATGTACGGCCTGCCCCTCGATGAAATTAATCGTTACATCGGAAATGTTCAGGCGATTAAAGCCACCGACGTCAAGGCCTTTGCGGCATCGCGACTGAACGCGGCCAGCACCAGCGTCGTCATCGTGGGCAACGCGAAAGAGTTTCTGCCTGAATTGCAGAAGCAATTTCCGAATGTCGAAGTGATCGCGGTTTCTGATCTGGATCTCAACAACGCGAACCTGAAGAAGACCGTCAGCACGAACTGATTAGCAGTCTTCTCTGTGTCCTCTGTGGTGAGAACTTCAAACCACGGAGGACACAGAGGAATTACAGATGCATCGCAACCTCCGCTCCTTCCTCGACCTCCTGCGCCGCGAAAATGATCTCACGACAATTGAAGTTGAGGTCGATCCATATCTCGAGCTGGCCGAAATTCATCGGCGCGTGATCGACGAACGCGGACCGGCGCTGCTGTTCACGAGAGTGAAGGGAAGTCCATTCCCGGTCGTTACCAATCTCTTCGGGACTGCGAGGCGAATCGGTCTCGCCTTTGGACCAAAGCCCGAGCAGTTCGTCAAACAAGTTGTCGAAGTCGCGGAATCGTTGTTACCGCCAAACCGTTCCGAGCTCTGGAAGCATCGTTCACTAATTCGCGATTTCTTGAAACTCGGAACCCGCAAGGTGGCGCGCGGAAGTGTCACCGAAGCGCTGCAACGCCCGCCGCGTCTGGATCGATTGCCGGTGCTCACCACCTGGCAGGAGGACGGTGGGCCCTTCATCACGCTGCCTTTGGTTTACACCGAACACCCTTTGACGAAGAAGCACAACCTCGGCATTTATCGCATGCAGGTTTATGACGAAGCGAGCGCGGGTTTGCATTGGCAGATTCAGAAAGGCGGCGGCTTTCACTACGCCGAAGCCGAAGCGTTGAATCAGCCGTTGCCGGTAACGGTATTTCTCGGTGGGCCACCGGCGTTGATTGTTTCCGCGATTGCGCCGCTGCCGGAAGACGTGCCGGAGTTGGTGCTGGCCTCGCTGCTGAGTGGCGAAAAGTTGCGGATGGCGAAGAACCCGCTGGGCGCAGCACACCGGCTGGTGGCCGAGGCAGAATTTGCTTTGCTCGGTCACGCCCGGCCGCATGAACGCAGGCCCGAAGGTCCTTTCGGCGATCACTACGGCTACTACTCGCTGCAGCACGATTACCCCGTGTTTCACTGTGAGGCGATCGCGCATCGACGCGACGCAATCTATCCAGCGACCGTTGTCGGCAAGCCGAAGCAGGAAGATTTCTTCATCGGCGATTACTTGCAATCACTTTTGTCGCCGATATTCCCGGTGGTGATGCCGAGTGTGCGTGACCTTTGGACTTATGGCGAGACGGGATTTCATTCGCTCGCAGCTGCCGTCGTGCGTGAACGCTACACGCGCGAGGCGCTCGTCGCCGGCTTCAGAATTCTCGGTGAAGGGCAGTTGGCGTTGACCAAGTTTCTGATTCTCACCGACGCAATGATCGATCTGCTCAATTTCCGCGGAGTGCTCGAGCACGTTCTGGCGCGCGTGCGTTGGGAACGAGACTTCTTTATTTTCTCGAACACGTCGATGGACACGCTCGATTACACGAGCGGCAAAGTTAATGAAGGCAGCAAAGCGATCGTCATGGGACTGGGCGAAGCGGTGCGGGAACTGCCGGCCGAATTCCGCGGCGAATTGCCGAGAGATATAACGCGAGCCGAGGTTTTCTGTCCGGGATGTCTGGTCGTGCAGGGGCAACCCTATTCCGATGATCAGGACCAGGCCGCGAGACTCGCCAAAGAACCCATGATGGCAGATTGGCCGCTGGTGGTTTTGCATGACGATGCGCGCGTAGCTGAATCACCAAGCGATTTTCTCTGGTCTGTGTGGACGCGATTCGAACCTGCCGCGGATATATATGCGGCCGAGACAAATGTGGTCCGCCATCATCTCGCCTATAAACCGCCAATTGTGATTGACGCGCGCAAGAAACCAACTCTGCCGGATGAACTGATTGTGCGTGATGACATCAAACAGCTGGTTGACCGTCGTTGGCGCGAGTACTTTCCATGATGAACGCCGGCATCCCTGTCGGCGCGCATAGGAGCGCCGGCATCCTTGCCGGCGGTGCGCGCCTTTGACTGCACCGGCAGGATGCGGTGGCCCGCAGGCAAGGATGCCGGCGCTCCAGAAGGATGCGTGCGTTTCGATAAATGATTAGTCGCGTTTTCATCATTGTCATCGCCGTAATCGTTGGCCTCGTCCTATTCATTGGCTCGATGCTGCGCCCGCTGCCGGTCGGAGAGCAGAACGATCATCGGCTGCGTCTGCG
>DATANL010000651.1:0-2870 GCA_036266295.1 Pyrinomonadaceae bacterium
GTCCCTCAGCAGGGTGAGGCCGCGGCTCAGCCGGAAACGCCGCAAACTCCGGCGGAAGCCACGGTCGGTGTCGACCCGGCGCGTTATAAGCTGGGACAGGCATTGAAAAGCTTCGGCGATGGCAACGCCGAAATCATGGGCACCGACGCGGTCAGCGCGATCGCCAGTTCCCAACTGCGCACGCAAGCCATCGCGGTAACCATTGCCGCTTTGATCGGCATGCTGCTCTTCATCGCATTTCGATTTGAATGGACGTACGGCGCCAGCGCGGTCATCGCTGTCTTCCACACCGTGCTGGTCACCCTCGGTCTCTTTTCCATATTTCAAATTGAGATCAATTTGACGGTAATTGCCGCGCTCCTCACCTTAGTCGGCTTTGACGTTAACGACTCGATTGTGATTTTTGATCGCATTCGCGAGAACCGCCGGCTCTATCGCCGCATGAGTCTCTATGATGTGACCAACCTGTCGATCAATCAGACTCTGTCGCGCACGGTAATCACTTCGGGGCTGGTGTTTTTGTCGGTCGTATCGCTGGTGCTGCTGGGCGGTCAAACGCTGCGGCCGTTCTCTCTGGCGCTGCTAATGGGCATTTTATTCGGCACTTACGACACGATCGCGGTGGCCGGACCAATCATGGTGTGGTGGGAGAGACGGTTGGCGTCATCGGAACGCGCCACCCTTGCGAAAGCTCCGGGAGCGGGCGCGCGAAATTCGCAGCGCAGCAATACAGGCAAGCCGTCCCGCGCCGCATTGGCCCGGGAACAAAAATCATAACAACGCGTCTAACCGATCGCGTTTCATTGGTCTCTGATGTTTGCAGTTTCGTTGTGACGACCCGGTTTTCATAGTGGGTTGTCCTTGACTTTGCCGCTGCTGGCGGCATAGACTGCGCGCGTTGCTGGCCAATTAAATAGCTCGTATATGGAGCCCTTGCTTCACCGAAGAGGGGAAGGCAGGGACGTTTGTAACGTTGCGGCCAGTTATTTTGTGTCTCGCAGGGTGGCTGGCTCGACGTGAACACGCAAGCCCTTCCGCTTTACCTTCTTGTTGATGAAGTTTGCGGGGTCGGTCACGAAAACGCGTAACCGCTCGAGCGGTTCATCCGTTTCATTACCCTTGACCCAACTGGCGCCGACTTGGGAGGAACTAGAAGATGTTCGAACATTTAGTTGAATCAGGATCGCACTCCGAGGATCTCAAACGAAAAGGATCGTTTCTCGCTGGCTTTGCCATTCTGTATCTGGTGCTGATCTTTGCCGTTTTGATTGCCGGAATTTTGTTGGCTCCGGCGTACATCGATCAACAGGCACTCGAGCTGACCGCGCTGGTTGCGCCGGTACCCGTGCAGCAACAACAGCAGCAAAAGCAGGAAGCCAAGCCTGAGAAGCAGGAGCTGGCGAAGAACGTGGACGTTCGTCAACAGGCGATTGCCGACGTCTCGCGGGCCGATTTGGTGCCGAAGGAAATCTCAGCCAAGGCCAGCGATATCCCGCCGGTCCGATCGAATGTGCAGACCGTGATTTGCCCAACGTGCGGCAACTCGAATGCAATTGCTCCGGCTGCTCCAGGCGCCGGAGCGGGTGCGATTACCACCGCGCCCGAAAGAGTCGAGATGAAGGATGAGCCGCCGGCCCCCGTGCCGACGCCCAAGCCGACACCGCACGCGCCGATTTCCGGCGGCGTCCTGAACGGCAAGGCAATTCATCTGGTGACGCCGCCTTATCCGGCGATTGCGCGCAGTGCGCACGCAGCGGGTCAGGTGACGGTGCAGGTGCTGATCGACGAGAACGGAAGCGTGATCTCGGCGACTCCAACCTCAGGTCATCCTTTGTTGCGTGCCGCGGCGCAGTCCGCAGCCATGTCGTCCAAGTTCTCGCCGACGAAACTTTCCGGCCAGCCGGTCAAGGTTAACGGCGTAATCATCTACAACTTTGTAGCGCAATAAGCATGCGGCGCCGGCCAGCTCTTTTCTGAGTGGCCGGCGTCAAAGTCTTAGAGCCGGTAGAAATCAACGTAATCAAAAACTTTTGGAGGAGTTACCGTGACTATTCTGACAACCATCCTCGGAACGAAAGCGATGGGCTTTCTTCTGTTTCTCTTGCAGGCTTCGCCGAGTCCGGCCGCCGGTTCTACGACGGGCAATGAATTTACGATTACTGAAATGGTCAAGAACATGGGCGCCGTCGCTATCACGGTCGTGATCATTCTTTTGATCATGTCCGTCTATTCGATCGCGATCATGGTCGAGCGTTATTTGACCTACACCGCGGCCAAGAAGCAGTCCCGCGAATTTGCGCCGCGCGTCGCGCAGGCTTTGAAAAACAATCGCATCGAAGAAGCGATTAATATCAGCGACAAGCACCGCAAGTCGCACCTGGCGATGGTCGTCAACAGCGGTCTTCAGGAATTCCGCGCGCACGAACAGTCGACCGATATTTCCGGCGACGAAATCGAAGCGTCGAAGCGCGCCTTGCAACGGGCCATCGCTATCAAGACCGCAGAGTTCCGGCGTGGTTTGTCGGGCCTGGCGACGATTGGCTCGACCGCTCCGTTCGTAGGATTGTTCGGTACGGTGTTCGGCATCATCAACGCATTCCGCGGCATGAAGAACGCTGAGACCGCGGGTATCGCGGCCGTCGCCGGCGGTATTTCGGAAGCACTGTTTACGACCGCACTCGGTCTGGTCGTCGCGGTTCCGGCGGTGTGGTTGTTCAACTACTTCACCGGCAAGGTGGATGGCTTCGTGGTTGAGATGGATAACTCGGCGTCAGAACTCGTCGACTACTTCATCAAGAACCGCACGAAGCAGTTGAAGGCGTAGTTTCGGTCGAACTGTACAACGCCGGGCATGGTGAACCCTTTAGGTG
>DATANL010000652.1:0-7402 GCA_036266295.1 Pyrinomonadaceae bacterium
CAGCACTAAACGACATCGCCGCCGAATTAAACCCGGCATACGGCGTGCAACGTTCGATCTATGTATCGTTACATCTGGCTAGTTCCCCTGCTACCGCTGGCGGGCGCCGCGATAAACGGCATCCTGGGCCGTCGCCTTCGCTTTTCCGAGGGCATGATTGGAGGCCTCGCGGTCGGCACCGTGGCGCTTTCGTTTCTCATCAGTCTTAGTGCGGTCATCTCGTATGGTGTCGGTGGTGGTGAGGCACAGTGGCCACAACCTTATGTGACCACGCAGACGGCCTTCAATTGGATCCCGGCCGGGCCGGTAGCCCAGACGCTGGGCCAGGCAGAGGGTTCGCAGACCGTTTCCGTCGCCAACCAGCCGGTCACCCTGCTCAAAGGCAAAGCGTCACTGCTCAATATTCAGTGGAGCTATCAACTCGACCCGCTGTCATGCATCTTCATGCTGATTATCACCGGGGTCGGGTTGTGCATCTTCGTCTTTGCGACCGGTTACATGCACGGCGAAACCGGCTTCTACCGTTTCTTCGCTTACATGGGCCTGTTCATGTTTTCGATGCTCGTGCTGGTCATGGGCTCGAACTTCGTGATGATGTTCGTCGGCTGGGAAGGCGTCGGTCTCTGTTCGTATCTGTTGATTGGCTACTACTTCAATAAACCGGAAGCGGCGAATGCGTCGCGCAAGGCCTTCGTCACCAATCGCGTCGGCGACTTGGGATTCATCCTGGCGATCTTCGCCGTGATCGCGACCTTCGGCAGCGCCCAATACACCGACGTGGTGTCCCGCGCCGCCGGCTATCCGGTCGAGCCGCTCGGTCACTGGGGATTGATGTCCTGGATTGCGCTGGGCCTGATGATCGGCGCGTGCGGCAAGTCGGCGCAGTTTCCCCTGCACGTTTGGCTGCCCGATGCGATGGCTGGACCAACCCCGGTGTCGGCGCTGATTCACGCCGCGACGATGGTTACCGCCGGCCTTTACATGCTGACCAGGACGAATGTGATCTTCCAGCATTCGCAGACCATGATGCTGGTGGTGGCTTTGATTGGCGCGTTCACTGCCATCTTCGCCGCGACCATCGGCATCACGCAAAACGACATCAAGAAGGTGCTCGCGTATTCGACTGTCTCGCAACTCGGTTTCATGTTCCTGGCGTGCGGCGTCGGCGCGTTCACTATCGGCATCTTTCACGTGATGACGCATGCGTTTTTCAAGGCGCTCATGTTCCTCGGTTCGGGTTCGGTGATTCACGGGATGCACCACGAGCAGGACATGCGCAAGATGGGCGGCTTGAAGAAGTACATGCCGATCACTTACATGACGTTCTTCGCCGGTTGGCTGGCGATCTGCGGCATCATTCCGTTCAGCGGCTTCTGGTCCAAGGATGAGATTCTTTGGAATGCGGCGTCCACCACAATCATTCCATTCGGCTGGCTGGTCTGGCTCGTCGGCACTATCGCGGCGATGTGCACGGCGTTCTACATGACGCGTCTGATGGCGATGACCTTCTGGGGCGAAGAAAGATTTCGCGACCACGCGCACGGCATGGAGCACGAAGGTCACGCGCAGAAGAAAGAGCACAGCACGTCGCATCACGACGCACACGTGCCGCACGAGTCGCCAAGGTCGATGGTGATTCCCCTGGTGGTGCTGGCTATCCTCGCGACCATTGGCGGCTTCGTTGGCATCAGCACGGCTTTTACCGGCGGTAAGCACGTTGGCGGGAAGATGAATATCGTCACCTGGCTGAACCCGGTTATTTGGAATGCGCAGACGAAGGGGTTCGGCAGCGAAGCAGAGTCCCGTGCGAATGCGGAGACACCAAAACCCGCCGAATCTGAACGACACGCGGAGGAATCGACCGGATTCAATCTGGCGCATTCGATCGAATCCACGGTCCACAGCGAAACCGCGACCGAGTGGTTTTTCATAATCCTATCGTTGATCGTCGCCGGTTGCGGCATCGGGCTTGGCTTTCTCTTCTATATCAAGAGTCCGCAGCTTGCGGATATCTGGGCGACGCGGCTCGCGCCTTTATATAAGGCCAGCTACAACAAATATTGGATCGACGAATTCTACGGACTGGCCGTCACGCGACGGACGATGGATTTGGCGCGCGGAGTCTTTGCGTTCGATTCGAAAGTCGTTGACGGCGGCGTCAACGGCACTGCGTGGCTCACGCGCCTGATCAGCAAAATTACGGGTGCGACTGACAAGTATCTGGTCGATGGCCTGGTCAATACGATCGCCAATTTTGTCATCACCTTGATGTCGCCGATCGTGCGCGCGGCGCAGACGGGACTGACGCAGAACTATGCGCTGGTGATGGTGATCGGCTTGCTGATTGCCGTGGCGTTTTATTTCTTCAAGAGTTCTTAGTGTCAGAAGCCCGACCGTCAGGGAGGGCTCGCGGCATAACGCGTTTTCATTGAAGTAACCTTTTTCGCAAGTGGCCCTCCCTGACGGTCGGGCTTCTGACACGACAACGAGGACTGACGTGTTCACAAACAATATTCTCTCGATCGTTACCTGGCTGCCCGCGGTCGGCGCGATTCTGATCCTGTTTGGTCTCAAAAAGGACCAGACTGGTTTCATCAAGAAGTTCGCGACTGGCTGGCTCATGCTGGACTTCATCATTTCGCTGCGGCTGTTCGGCTATGATCGCGGCGCCACCGGCGGCGGTTTTCAATTCCTCGAAGACCATCAATGGATTCCGGTCATCGGCGCGCGCTATCAGATGGGCGCGGACGGCGTCGCGGTGCTCCTGATTGTGCTGACCACGTTCCTCGGCGTGCTGGCGGCGATGTCGTCATGGAAGTACATCGCGAAACGCGAGAAGGAATATTACGTTCTCCTGCTGTTGCTCCAGACGATGGTGCTCGGCGTTTTCTCGTCGATGGATTTGTTCCTGTTCTATTTGTTCTTTGAAGTGTCGCTGGTGCCGATGTATTTCCTGATTGGAATTTGGGGTGGCGACAACCGGCTTTACGCCGCGATCAAGTTTTTCCTCTACACGCTCGTCGGATCGGTGGTGATGTTGCTGGGCGTTTTGAAGATGTACTTCCTGACACAGGACGCGGCGCTCACGGCCAGGATTGCGCCGGCCACGCTCGATTTGCTCGCGGGTAATGCCCAGGCCAGCGCCATGGTTTCATCGACCATTCAGGCCGCCGCGCAAAATGCGACCGGCACCTTCAGCATTATCTATATGCAGGCGGTCGGCTCAGTCGTGCCGATGGGCACGCTGCAAGTGCTTTTGTTCTTCGCCTTCGCGCTCGGCTTTGCGATCAAAGTTCCCATGTGGCCGTTTCATACCTGGTTGCCCGACGCACACGTCGAAGCACCAACGGCTGGTTCAGTCATTCTCGCAGGCATCCTGCTGAAATTGGGAACGTACGGCTTCTATCGTTTCAACCTGCCGATGTTTCCGAAGGCTTCGATGGACGAGGCGTTCTTTGGCAAATTCGGCGTGCGCAGCATCATGATCTTCCTGGCGATCGTGTCGATCATCTACGGCGCTTTGGCGGCAATGTACTTCGTAGTCAAGAAAGACGGCGACGTGAAGAAGCTGGTCGCCTATTCGTCCGTCTCTTCAATGGGCATTGTGATGCTCGGCCTGTTTGCGTTGAACCCGAGCGGCATCAACGGCGCTGTGATGCAGATGATCAATCACGGAATTTATTCCGGCGCTCTGTTCCTGCTGGTCGGCATCATCTATGAGCGCCGGCACACGCGCAAAGTCTCTGAGTTTGGCGGGTTGTCGCATGTAATGCCGGCTTACTCAGCAGTGTTTCTGGCAATGGCAATGACCGCCATCGGATTGCCGCTGTTGGCGGTTTTCATTTCAGAATTTCTGGCGATGCGGGGCGCGTTTGAAGCAAACCCAGTGTGGGCCGGGTGGGCCGGACTGGGCATCATTCTGAATGCCGCTTACATGCTTTGGCTTTATCAGCGAATGTTCTTTGGTGAGATTGAGAATGAAAAGAACAAGCTGCTGCCGGATCTGAGTGGCCGTGAGTGGGCCTACATGCTGCCGCTGGTCATTATGTCACTGTGGATTGGCATCTATCCCGGGCCGTTTTTGCGTTACATCGAAAAGCCGGTGATTGCCGTCGTCAGGGCCGTGAGGCCGGCGTATCCGATTCCGGGCCAGCCGGGAATCACCGTCACTGCCACGCCGACGACTACCACGACGAGCGCGCCCATTCAAGTGCGGCCCGTGCAAAAGTAACTTCGAATCGCGAACCGACTAATGTTTCTTTTCCTTCAAACAGGCGGACTCTTAAACCTGCGCGACCTGCAACTAATCGCGCCGGAATTGATCATTACGGTGGCCGCGTGTGTGGCGTTGGTGACGGAAGTCATCCTGCCCTACAAGCTGGGCAAGTGGACCGCCTACTTTTCACTCGGTGGCATTGCGCTGGCGCTCGTCTCGCTGGGCGCGCAATTCATCAGCATGGGCGGCACGTTTCGGGTGGACTCGCTGGGCGCGCTGACGGCGGCCGACGGCTTTTACGGAATGGTCCACATCGACGGGTTCGCTTTGGTCTTCAGAGCGATATTCCTGATCGCGGCCGCGCTCGCCATCGCCATTTCAATTCGCTACCTGGACATCGAGCGCGAGCAACACGGCGAATATTATTCGCTGATTCTGTTCGCGACGCTCGGCATGATGTTCCTGGGCGCCGGCTACGATCTCATCGCGCTTTACATTGCGCTCGAGTTGATGGCGCTGACCTTCTACGTGCTGGTGGCTTTCACCAAACGCGAACGCCGATCGAATGAAGCCGGCATGAAATACTTTCTGCTGGGAGCGTTTTCATCCGGCATTCTTTTGTACGGCATGTCGGTGGTTTACGGAATCACCGGCTCGACCAATCTCGGTGAGATTGGCAGAAATCTGACTACTGGAGGCGAGCTAAGGCCGCTGTTGTTGATCGGAATGGTCGCCCTCGCGGCGGGGCTGTTCTTCAAAATTTCGGCCGTGCCGTTTCATATGTGGGCGCCGGATGCTTACGAAGGCGCGCCCACTTCGGTAACTGCCTTCTTGTCGACCGGATCAAAGGCGGCGAGCTTTGCGCTGTACGCGCGCATCTTCTTTGTGGCGCTTGGGCCACTGCACGTCGATTGGGCGCCGCTGCTCGGAATCGTCGCTGCTTTGACGATTGTGGTGGGCAACTGGGCGGCGATTACGCAGGAGAATTCAAAGCGGCTGCTCGCATATTCTTCGATCTCGAATGCCGGTTACCTGTTGCTCGGAATTATCGCGAACAACAAGTATGGAAATGTCGGACTGGTCATTTACCTGGTGGTCTACACGCTGATGAACATGGGCGCGTTCGGCGTGATCATCAGTCTGCGTCGCCGCGGCATCATCGGCGACAACGTGGACGACATGACCGGTCTCGCGCAGAAAGCGCCCGGCCTGGCGGCGATGATGGCGATCTTCATGCTGTCGCTCGGAGGCTTGCCCGGCACCGGCGGTTTTATCGGCAAATATTTTCTGCTGTGGGGACTGCTGAGCCGGGCCGAGACGGATCATCGGACCTGGCCCTATTGGTTAGCGGGCTGGGCCGTCATCAACATCGTCGTGTCGTTCTATTACTACATCCGGTTCATTCGCGTGATGTATCTCGGCGACCGCGTCGCGGATGAGCAGCCGCTGAGCTTATCGCCGGCGTTACAGACGGCGATGGTGGCCGCGCTGATCGGCATCCTTTTCATTGGCGTCTATCCTCAACCGTTCATCGTCCTGGCGCAGAAACTAATGCCCGCGGTCGCCAGCGCGCCGGCCGCCTCGAACATTCCTCCTGGCTCGCAGTAAACTCACACCGTCCGCCGGAATCGATGTTCGCTCTACTGCTGGTATTCTATTTCTTCGCTGCAATCTCAATCTGGCTGGGCTTGCTCTCGCTGCGCTCGGGCCTTCGCTTCATTCGTTACCTCCAGACCGAAATAGTTAAGGACCAAGCGGAATTCACGCCGTTCGTTACCGTGTTTCTACCGATGCGGGGCGTCGATGACGGACTGCGCGAAAATGTCGTCGCCATTTTTCGGCAGGATTATCCAAACTTCGAAATCGTCTTCGTGACAGATCGTGCAGACGATCCGGCCTTGGCAGTTGTTGAGAACGCGCGCCGGTCTTTTACCGCGGCCGTGGGTCCGGCCATGCAGACGTTGGTCGCCGGCGGCGCCAGCGAGTGCGGACAGAAGGTCCATAATCTTTCATTTGCGATTGCTCACGCGCACCGCGACAGCGAAGTTTTTGTATTTGTCGATTCTGACGCGCGCCCGCGCAAAAACTCTCTGCGTTCGCTCGTGGCCCCGTTGACGGACGCCAAAGTCGGGGCGGCTACCGGTTACCGCTGGTTCATTCCGGCGCGGGGAGGAATCGCTTCGCACTTGCTGAGCGTTTGGAACGCGGCCATCTCCTCGGCGCTGGGGGCGGACGGCATGAAAAACTTTTGTTGGGGCGGCGCGACGGCCATCCGCCGCTCGACGTTCGAAGCCTGCAAGGTGATCGATTATTGGCGCGGAGTTGTCTCTGACGATTTCGCTTTGACGCGCGCGCTGCATGACGCGAAACTGCCGGTTAAGTTTGTGCCTCAATGTCTGACACCATCGTTCGCAGATACGAGCCTCCGCCAATTGCTGGAATTCACCACTCGGCAACTGAAGATCACGCGCGTCTATGCACCCCACCTTTGGAAATCAGTATTCCTGGGTAGCGTCATTTTCGTGCTGACCTTTTTTGGCGGGATTACGCTGGTAGTCTTTCGGGCCGCCGCCGGTTTTTCGTTCGCGACGCCGCTTGTCTTGCTCGTAATCATATTTTTGATGGGGGCGATGAAATCGCACCTCAGATTGCGCGCGGTGAATTCAATCGTGAGCGAACCACAAGGCGCCTTGCCTGCGTCAACGCTGGCCCATATGACTCTCTGGCCGTTGGCCTCGGCGCTCTACCTGTACAACGCGATCGCGGCCAGGGTCTCGAATCGAATTACCTGGCGAGGTATCACCTACGAGTTGAAATCGCCGCATGAAACCGTAGTGTCAGGAACTAAAGAAACTTAAGTCAGACTGTTAACGCCTGCCTCTAGATGGAATCGGGGCACTCCCCATTTTAGGTGGCGGCACCTTTGAGACCAGCGAACTTAATGCTGGGAACGCGGACGTCCTCGTCCGCATGACTGGGTGATCTATGTCGACTGCGGACGAGGACGTCCGCGTTCCCAGCAAAACGTACCACTACCCGCTTTCACTCCGAATTGAAATCACTAAACGAAACTGTCATCATCCGGAACACGAGTCACGAGGCTTGAGTCAGGAGTCGGAATAACAGACAGCATGGTTAGCAAGGCTGGTCAATTGGTTCAGCTCATCCGTTCGACGAAACGTGAGA
>DATANL010000653.1:0-7844 GCA_036266295.1 Pyrinomonadaceae bacterium
TGTCGCACGGCCTGGCGACGACCCTGTTCGCGTTGGGCTTGATTGGTTCAGGATTGCTGGCGGTGCCCATACTCACGGGCGCGAGCGCCTACGCGATCTGCGAAGCGTTCAAATGGAGATCCGGACTGGATGAAAAATTCAAGGGCGCGCGCAAATTCTATTCGGTGATTGCCGTGTCGACTTTGATCGGCGTGCTGATCAACTTTCTGAAAATCCCACCGGTGACTGCGCTTTTCTGGACCGCCGTCATCAACGGGGTGCTCGCGCCGCCTTTGATTGTTGTCATAATGCTGGTCTCGAACAGCAAAAAGGTGATGGGTAACCGCACCAACGGCAAGCTGACGAATTTTCTGGGTTGGGCAACGGCGGTGATTATGACGGCGGCCGCGGTAGGAATGTTCGTGACGTGGTGAGTTTCATCGGGCCGTCTGCGGCGGAGCGCTGGAGCGCCAGACAGTTTTCCCGGTCTTGTTGACGTAGCCGTAATCTCCGCCTTTCCACGAGACAGATGCGAGGCCATGCCAAAACTCCCTCACCGATTCGAACTGCGGCGGAATGATCCACGCCCCGCTCGTATCAACGAACCCGCATTTTCTTTTCACGCAGGCCATCGCCAAACCGTCGTGAAACTCGCCGGCTTCTTCAAACTCAGGGTCATGCACAAAGTGGCCCTGCTTATCGATAATGCCGTATAGCGCGAAATTCGAAGGGATAGCCATGGCATAACCTTCCGAGAAATATGTTGCCTCTTCGAATTGCAGCGCGATGATTTCGTTTCCGTCGTGATCGATGTATCCGTATTGAAAACGATACTTCGGTTCCTCGCCCTCCTCGGTCATATGGGTCCCCACCTGAATGTCACGCCGCACGAGCGCGACACCCTCCCGGAACGGCCAGACCATGTCGTACTTTGCCGGCACGACGATCTTGCCGGAAGTGTCGATGAATCCCGACTTGTGATTGATAGTGAATTCCGCGCGGCCTTCGGAGAAGTCCGTCACCCAGTTGAACTGCGGTTCAATGACGAACTTGAAATCTTTGTTGACGAAACCCCACTTGCCGTTGGGTCCGGGCATCAGCATCAGGCCGTCGGCAAAGCGCGCTCCCTCATTCCCCTTGCCGGAAAAGATGATCTTGCCCGTGCGATCGATCCAGCCGGGATAGTTGCCGTGTTGGTCCCAAATCAAAACCGAGGCGATGTCTTCATAGAATGGCCGGCCCCAACCCCAAACCTCCGTCGGCCCGATCACAAATTTTCCCGACGTGTCGATGTATCCTGAACCTTTGCCCGCTTCAAACACGGCCGCGATTCCGTGATCGAAACGGCCTTCACCGGCGTTGCCGAATCGGGGCGGAATCACTTCGCGACCCCGATAATCGATGAACCCCATTTTGCCGTCGCGGACAAACGGATATCGATCGTCCGCGGACTGGGCCTGAACCGTCCACGGCAGGACGAGCAAAACCAGAAGTGTGAGCATGAGAACTCGCATGACTTGATGACCGGCGAAGGTTTGAAGGCGTGCAGGTGGGTTACGGTTGCTTGTAGACAGCTCCGTCTTTCATGACGAAGCGGACGCGGCGCAGGGCCGAAATGTCTTTGGTCGGATCGCCTTCGACTGCGATCAGGTCCGCGAACAATCCGCTCTTAACGCTACCAATCTTGTCGGCCATGTGCAGCACGCGCGCATCGACTGACGTCGCCGAGCGCAAGGCATCGACGATCGGCATGCCCCAGGCGACCATCAACTCGATCTCTTTGGCGTTGTCGCCGTGCGCGAAGACGCCCACGTCGCTGCCACTGGCGATGGTCACGCCGGCGTCGAGCGCTTGCTTGAACACCACCTTTTTGCGTTCGATTGCGGCGCCGCTGGCAACTGCGAGCGTCGGGCACAGCGCCACGCCCCGCTCCTTCATCATGCGAAGCAACTCCGGGGTCAAGCCATCGCCATGCTCGATCGTTTCCACGCCGGCGAGGATCGCGCGCCGCGATCCTTCAGTGCTGGTGGAATGCGCCGAGACTGGAATGCCGGCGCTCTTCGCGACCTCGACTGCCACCTTTAATTCGTCGAGCGTGAAGGTTGCATGCGCGCCGCCACCCGCTCCCCAACGATAATCGGCGTAGACCTTGACCCAATCCGCGCCTTTGCCGATCTGTTCGCGCACCACTCGCGTCAACTCTTCCGGCCCACTGGCTTCTTCTGCGCCCTGCGGCACATTCCATTCAGGCGCATAACCCTTCGGGCCATAACTGCCGGTCGCAACGATCGCGCGAGTTGCGACCAACAGACGCGGCCCCGGGATGATTCCCTGGTTGACCGCCTGCTTCAATCCCACATCCGCATAGCCCGCGCCTTCGGTGCCCAGATCGCGAAGTGTGGTAAAGCCCGCCATTAATTCGTTTCGTAGATGATTGGTCGCGCGCGCGACGCGCAGACTCAGCGCTTCGTGCGCCACCTGATCGTTCCAGATGGTCTCGCTGTAAGGGTGAAGCAGAATATGCGAATGCGCTTCGATCAATCCCGGCATCAACGTGAGGCCCGGCAGATCGATCACTTTAGCGTCTTTCAGCGGGTCTCCGGCCTGGCCCGCACCAAAGCCGTTTCTGAGTAATGATTCAGATCCTACGGCTTCGATTTTCTCGCCGCGCACTAATACCACCCAATCGTTATGCAATTGGCCAGACTCGCCATCCCACACGTGTGCGGGCTTGAGCAGATAAACCGTCGCCGGTGGACGTGGCGTTTGATTCTGCGCGGTTGACGTCATTTCAGTGAGCACGGATGGAATTAACAAGCTAATCACCAAGGCGAGACGGAGCATATGAGATATCCTCGTTGAGTCGAAAACATCAAGCGCTGAAAGCGCTTACAAATTTGAGCCCAGGGCAACGCCCTGGGTTAAGGATCAGGCACAATCGGGAACCCTGAAAGGGTTCGCAAGTAATTAATCCCAAACATAACGTTCGTCAAACTTAATCTGATACTTCTTCAAGAGCGCGCGGAACTCATCTTGAAATGACCTGCGTCGATGATGTTCTTCCTGCTGCTCAATATATTGTTGGACCCGGCTCACGTGCGACTGACTGACAGAGAATGCGCCATAACCTGCTTGCCATTGGAACTTCGAATGTTGTCGTCCGATTGTTTTGACCCAGGCAGAAGATGTTCGCTTAGCCTCTTTCACGGTTTCAGCAATCGAATGATTTCGTGAGAGCGCGAACAGGGCGTGAATATGATGGGCACACCCGCCCACAATGATCGTTTCACAATCGTGCGAGCGCAACACCGTGGCCAGATAGCGATGCATGTCGTCTCTCATCACCGCATCCGTCAGGTATGGATAACGTTCTTTGGTAGAGAAAATCAGATGCGTCCACAATCGTGCGAGACTGTGCCATATCTCTCCTTTGTAAACCCTTTCAGGGTTCGAGTGTGTAGAGTTTCTCTTCCCAGGATTTCATCCTGGGCTGAAATTAGCGAACGCCTTCGGCGTTCCGCCGTGTTGGAAGTTGGTCAGGCCGCTTGTTTCGCAGCTTGCTTGCTCTTCGCTTCGGCCGCCTCAGCTTCCAGCGCTGCGTGCGCCGCCGCGAGCCGCGCGACCGGCACGCGATAAGGCGAGCAGCTCACGTAATTCAAGCCAATCTCGCTGCAGAAAGAAATCGAGCGCGGGTCGCCGCCGTGTTCGCCACAGATGCCGACTTTCAAATCCGGCTTGATGCTGCGGCCGCGTTCCGCGCCAATGCGCACCAGCTCGCCGACGCCTTCGCGGTCGAGCACCTGGAACGGATCATCGGAAAGAATTTTTCGATCGACGTACGATGGCAGGAATCGTCCCGAATCGTCGCGGCTCAAGCCGAAGGTCGTCTGTGTCAGGTCGTTCGTGCCGAACGAGAAGAACTCGGCGTGTTGCGCAATCTTGTCGGCGGTCAGTGCGGCCCGCGGCAATTCGATCATCGTGCCGATCATGTAATCGAACTTCATGCCGTGCTCGCCCATGACTTCGCGGGCGACGTCGTTGATGAGGTCAGCTTGCTGTTTGAGCTCTTCACTGATGGAAACCAGCGGCACCATGATTTCCAGCGTCACTTGTTTGCGTTCGCCTTTTACCTGCATGGCGGCTTCGAAAATCGCCCGGCACTGCATGCGCGTCACTTCCGGATAAAGCAAGCCCAGCCGGCAACCGCGGAAGCCGAGCATCGGGTTGGATTCACGAATCTTGTTGACGTGATTAAGCAGATTGCGCTTCTCGTCGATCTCGTCGAGCAGATGATCCATTTCGACCATCGTCTTCGCTTGCTTCAAGCCCATCTTCAGTTCAGCCAACTCGCTCAACAACTCATCGACGTTGGGAAGAAATTCGTGCAAAGGCGGATCGAGCAGGCGAATGGTGACCGGAAAGCCGGCCATCTCGCGGAAGATGCCGATGAAGTCTCCTCGTTGCAGCGGCAGCAGTTTTTCCAGCGCTTTTTCGCGAGCGCCGACGCCGTCGGCCAGAATCATCTCGCGCATCGCCGCCAGTCGCTGATCGCCAAAGAACATGTGCTCAGTGCGACACAGTCCGATGCCCTCCGCCCCAAACCCGCGCGCGGTCTTGGCATCGAGCGGCGTGTCGGCATTTGCCCGTACACCCAACTGGCGGAACTTATCGGCCCACTTCATCAATTCATGAAAATCAGGACCGAGAGTGGGTTGGATGGTGGGAACTTTGCCGAGGAAGACACGCCCGGTCGATCCATCAACCGTAATCCAATCGCCCTTGGTGACGACTTCGCCATCGACAGTGAATTGCTGTTGGCTGTAATCAACTTCGATCGTCGAGGCGCCGCAGACGCACGTCTTGCCCATGCCGCGCGCGACCACGGCCGCGTGACTCGTCATGCCGCCGCGCGCCGTGACGATCGCCTGAGCGGCGACCATGCCGTGAAAATCATCCGGGCTGGTTTCGAGGCGCACGAGCACAACCTTGTGCCCCTCTTTAGCCATCTCTTCGGCTTCGTCGGGAGAAAAGATAACCTCGCCCTGCGCCGCGCCGGGGCTTGCGGGCAAACCGGTCGCGAGTACCTGCGCTTTGGTATTCGGATCGACGGTGGGATGCAGCAACTGATCGAGATGCTCGGGCGTGACTCGCTGCACCGCCATTTTCCGATCGATCAATTTCTCCTGCGCCATATCGACTGCGATGCGCACCGCCGCGGCGCCCGTGCGTTTGCCGGTGCGCGTCTGCAACATCCAGAGCTTGCCGCGTTCGATCGTGAATTCACAGTCCTGCATGTCGTGATAATGCTTCTCGAGCAGTTGCGCGATTCCGGCAAACTGTTCGTAGACCTTCGGCAATTCTTTCTTGAGTTGACTGATGGGATGCGGCGTGCGCGTGCCGGCCACGACGTCTTCGCCCTGCGCATTCAAAAGATATTCGCCGTACAACTCTTTCTTGCCCGTCGATGGGTTCCGTGTGAACGCGACGCCGGTGCCCGAGTTGGCTCCCATGTTTCCAAAGACCATCGCCTGGACATTGACCGCGGTCCCGAGATCGTCCGGAATCCGATTGATGCGCCGGTAGTCGCAGGCGCGCCGCCCCATCCACGAATTGAAGACGGCGCCGATGGCGACGCGCAGCTGCTCGTAAGGATCGTCGGGAATCGCGTGCGATTCGGCGAGAATGATTTCCTTCTCGGCCGCGATGATGCCGCGCAACTCCTGGGGTTTGAGATCCGTATCTTTTCCGCCTTTCGTCTGCGCTTTGAAACGATCCATGACGCGCTCGAATTTTTCGTGAGCGACATCGAGCACGATTTCGCCGAACAGCGATGCGAAGCGTCGATAGGCATCGAGCGCAAAACGCAGGTCGCCGGTTTGTTCTGCCAAACCGGTGACAGTCTCTTCATTCAAGCCGAGGTTCAAAACCGTATCCATCATGCCCGGCATCGAAAACGCCGCGCCTGATCGCACCGAGACGAGCAGAGGGTTCTTAGCATCGCCGAATTTCTTGCCGACTTTCTTTTCGATTTCAGCGAGCGCCTCGACGACCTGTTCCCACATGCCTTCGGGGAACTGCTTGTTGTTGTCGTAGTAAGCGTTGCACGCTTCGGTGGTGACGATCAGGCCCGGCGGAACCGGCAGGCCCGCGCGCGTCATCTCAGAAAGGCCGGCGCCTTTGCCGCCGAACAGCGATTTGTTCTCGCCGTTGCCTTCTTCGAACAGATAAACCCATTTGTGTGATTCAGGTAATTCGGCGCCTTCAGTGGCTTCCGGTGCGTCCAGGGTGGCTTCAGTCACGTTTTGTCTACCTCGTAGGGATTTGTGGGCGGGCTAATAATACACCGAGACGGCTGAGGGCGCAGCCGGGCGGATCAGTACCACCTGCGTTAGCGGGTGGGTTGTTCTGTCGCATCGAGAGATCCAGCGGTCAACCCACCCGCTAACACAGGTGTACTGATCTGCTCATGCGCGCAGAGAAGCGCGCCGCTCGGTCAATACTTCGGCACCCTTGGATCGACTTCGTCGGACCAGGCTGTGATGCCGCCTTTCAAATTGATCAGCTTGCCTGGGAAGCCCGAGCGTGTCAGCGCGTCGATGGCTTTGGCGCTGCGGCCGCCCATCTTGCAGTGCACGACAGTTTCGCGATCGGGATCGATCTCGTTCATGCGGTTGAGTACCTGGCCCAGCGGGATCAGTTTCGAATCCGGAATCTGGCCGATTTCATATTCGTGCGGTTCGCGCACGTCGATGATTTGAATGTCGGCGCCCTGGTCCAGTCGTTGTTTGAGTTCGGTGGCGGTGATTTCTTCCATAGTTGTTTTCGTTTCTGCTTGCGTCGTGATGCCGCAAAACTGTTCGTAATCGATTAACTCCTTGATGGTAGGGTGCTCGCCGCACACCGGGCAATCGGAGTTCTTGCGCAGCTTCAATTCGCGAAAGCGCATCCGCCAGGCGTCGAACAGCAGCAGCCGGTTCACCATGATGTCCGGAGCGCCGAGAATGATCTTGATCGCTTCGTTTGCCTGAATCGCACCGATGATTCCCGGCAGCACGCCGAGCACACCGCCTTCGGCGCATGAGGGAACTAAACCCGGCGGCGGCGGTTCCGGATAGAGGCAGCGGTAACATGGACCACGTTCGGCCCAGAACACGCTCGCCTGTCCTTCAAAGCGAAAGATTGAACCATAGACGTTCGGTTTGCCGGTCAACACGCAGGCGTCGTTCACGAGATAACGCGTGGGAAAATTATCTGTGCCGTCGACAATCACGTCGTAATTAACGAACAGACGCAACGCGTTCTCGCTGGTTAATCGGGTTTCATGTGTTTCAATCTCGACGTGCGGATTGATGTCCTGGATACGGTCGCGCGCGGAAGCAATTTTGGGCCGGCCTACGTCCTTGGTGCCGTGAATAATTTGACGTTGGAGATTTGACGCGTCGACGACGTCGAAGTCGACCAGCCCGAGCCGGCCCACGCCCGCAGCCGCGAGGTACATCCCCAGGGGCGCGCCTAACCCGCCGGTGCCAATCATCAGAACACTGGCAGCCTTCAGCTTTCGCTGACCGGTCATGCCGACTTCCGGCATGATCAAGTGGCGGCTGTAGCGCGCGACTTCTTCGTTGGAAAGCATCGGCAGCGCAGGCATCCCTGTCCCGACCGGTCGAGATTCACCGGCATCCTTCCCGGTAACTTCGTCGACTACTGCCGCCGCACTCGGTCGCAAGTTATCAACTTGCGCAACATTGCCGCCGGCAATCGAAGGCACGATCAAAATCGTGTCGCCGTCTTTGACTGGCGTGTCTGGTCCACTGACGTGACGGATGTCTTCGTCGTTGACGTAGACATTCACGAAGTTCCGCAAG
>DATANL010000654.1:0-11248 GCA_036266295.1 Pyrinomonadaceae bacterium
TACCAACATCCAAGCAGTTGGAGGCGCCGTGATTACTCGTCGCTGTTGACTCCGCGGTCTTAGTGAATCACTGACGCGTGGCCTGGTGAAATCACAGGTGGACGGGAAACCAACCAAACAATGGAAACACTCGGCGGTGTCATCGGGAAGTTGCGTTTGACCGCCGGTGCGAACAACACGAAATGCCGAGCTCGCCGCCAAGCGTTTTGCCATGTGAGACCATCCGGTTCACGCAGCAATCAGGTGATTCGATTGAGAGCCCAATCCGGCACGTTCGATACCCGGCATTATAGTTCCAACAACTTGGAATCGTGAAGCCCAAACTCGAGAATTTCGCCGCCGCGTCCGAGGTCAAGCTTAGGCGTGTTGTGCTATTGCGGGGGATCGCTAAAACTCTGGCGGCGCCTTTCCAAGGGTACTTGCAGTTCTGCCCTCTGAGGAGCGGGCCTGAAGTTGACTTCAAAAATCAGCCCATGAGTTTCCTTCGTCATCCCTGAAAGGAAAGAAAGAAGTGGTAGTCATCCGGACTACGATGTCATTAGGTGCGACGTTAGCGGACTCCGCCGCGATCTACGTTGGCCAATCTCGTCGTTGGTCTATGCATTAATTCCGTCGTTTGTTCTCAGTGGGGAAATAAGAATCATTGCCCAGCGATGGATCGCGCATCAACATTCGTAAGGCAGTAGACCGAGTGCTCGTCCTGGTGTGCCAACTGTGTGCCAACTCACCAAAACTGATTCATACTCCGCGTAATGTAGGTTAAGAAATAATGATGAAGTACTAAAAATCCGCAGAGACATGAATGTACCCAAACCAGCACGAACTGATATTTGAGTCCTTTTAATCAGCGGGTCGCAGGTTCGAGCCCCTGCTCGGCTCACCATCCATACAAAGTGCGACGTTAAGTCGCCCGGTTTTATTTTCGCTGTCCGGTTTTACGCTTGCCCTGCGGAATCTTCTTCGGCGTCTCGATCCTTTGCGCGCCGGTTCCCGGAAAAAGTTTTGATTCACTCGGCGTTATGACCTGGTTTGAAATCGACATCGGAATTTCATTCGACGGCACCTTCCACTGGTAGTAGCGGCAGAAGACGGCGAACGACGCCAGAACAATAAGCAGCATCGCCGCAATCATCCGAGCACCCACACGTGATCCTCGCGAAGAATAAATATCGAGGTCGTGGTAAATCTCGTTGTCTTCCGATTTCGGTATCGCATCGATTCGACCCAAACGTCTGAGCGCCTCGCGGAACTCGCGCGCCGTCTGATAGCGGTCGGCGGCATTGGCCGCCATCGCCCTGGCGAGAATCATCGAAAGCTCTTGACCCACCGCCGAATTAATCTCGTGCGCGGGCGTGAGCGGGTTTGGTTGCGAGTTGACCATCGCAGTCGCACGGCTAATCGCATCAGCCGGCTTCACACCCGTCAATAAATGATAGAGCGTCGCGCCCAAGGCATAGATATCGCTTTGCGGGCCCGTGCCGGTGTCGTGAATCTGCTCGAGCGGCGCATAACGCGGCGAATAACCATAGATGCTCAGGCCGCTGGTCTCGTCTTCGGTCCGGCGTTGCGCTCTGGCCAGACCAAAATCCAACAGCGCGATCTGTCCCGACGGCGTCACCTTTATATTGTGTGGCTTGATGTCGCGATGAATGATTTGCCGATCGTGCGTGTGCAGATAAATGATGGCATCAAGTAGCTGATCGGCCCACGCGACTACGGCGTTTCTCGGAAGCGGCCCGGGCCGTTGGGCCAGCAAGGTCGCGAGATCATCGCCGTCGACGAATTGCATGACCAAAAATGCGCGGCCGTCCTCAGTAAAGTAATCGCTGACGCGCGGCAGTCCGGGATGATTCAAACGCGCGAGTAGTCGGGCTTCACGCTCAAAATATTTCCACACTTGCGCGTTACTGGTGAGCGATTGTTTGAGTGCTACCGTGTGCCCGAGGCGTTGGTCAACCGCTTCATAGACTGCACCCATTCCGCCTCGGCCGAGTTCGCGCACGATGCGGTAACGGCTTTGCAGAATCGTCTCGGGTAATAAGAGAGAAGTCGAGCGCGAATCGTCTGGAGCAGACATTCTTTGTGGACCTCTGAACGTGACGAGGGAGATGCCGGGGGTGGTTCACGCCGCAGACAAACTGCCGGCGTGCTTCTTCCAATGAGCAACGATCATGCCGTGTGAGAGCCGAGGAAACTTGCTGCGCTTGTCTCTGGTTTATTGAAAGAATTCGTGACCACGAGGAAGCAGGCAACGGCGCCTGGGGTCTTTCATGAGGTGTTCTGCCGCAGCGAAAACTCCGACGCTGATTCGCAACGCGGAAAAAAAGGGCTACGCCGTTAGCCGTGGCCTCCAGCGTAGCCCCCACCCCCTTGTCGGAGTATGTCGCAGTGTTGCCTTCTGGTGACGAATCCTAAACGGCCGGTGCTACAAAGCAGTTACCGTTGACTTAATTCGCTATTAATTCCTGAGTTCTTTTGGCGTGACGAGTAGGCGCAGTTTTCCAACTCGCAGTCGAACGTCACGCCACTCTTCGACGGTGAGTTCGATGCCGGCGAGGGCCGCGGTGGCGAGGCGGCTGTGTTGGCCGGTCAACGATTCGGCCAAATCTTCAAAGCCGGGGTTGTGTCCGATCAAAAGCACGGTGTTTCGTGACGAATCTATCTCTGACACGATCGTGAGCAGTTGTTGCAGGCCGGCTTCATAAATGCGTTCATCGAATGACGCAGCGAGCGAAACGTCTGCGGCCTTCAGAAATATTTCCATGGTTTGTCGGGCGCGCTTTGCCGGCGAGCTGATGACAGCGTCAAGGACGATTTGCTGACGTCCCAGCCAACGGCCCATGAGTTTGGCGTCATCTTTGCCGCGGTCGTTGAGCGGACGGTCAAAATCGTTTAGCGTCGAATCGTCCCGGCTCGACTTCGCGTGTCGTAACAAGAGAAGTGTCTTCATTGTGTCTTAAGAGATTGCAAAGCGTTGACCGGTAAGGTACAGAGTATTGGGTTGAGTTGACAACGTATTCCGAAGGCCCCGGTCGCCTCTGAGATGCTTTACATGGCTGTAACATCGCCCACCGAGAATAGATGAACATGATTTCTTACGGGCATCACCGGTACCCCGGCCGGTTGTTTGTGGTTGAGGGTACTGACGGCAGCGGCAAATCGACGCAACTATCTCTGCTCCATCAATGGCTCAAGTCCGAAGGGTATTCCGTTTTCTTCTCGGAATGGAATTCTTCGCCGTTGGTGAAAGACACGACCAGACGCGCGAAGAAGCGCCGGCTGTTCACGCCGACGACCTTCTCATTGCTGCACGCGACCGACTTTGCCGATCGCACTGAACGCGACATCATCCCGCCGCTCAAGGCCGGCGCGATCGTACTGGCCGATCGCTACATCTACACAGCTTTTGCTCGCGACGTCGCGCGGGGGTGCGACCGGGCCTGGGTGCGCGAGGTTTACAAGTTTGCCGTCAAGCCGACGGCGGCGTTCTTCTTTCGCGCGCCGCTTGACGTCGCCATCGATCGGATCGCTTCCGGCCGGCCGCAATTGAAGTTTTACGAAGCCGGCATGGATATGGATTGGGCCGACGATGAAGAGGAAAGCTTCAAGATTTTCCAGGGCAAGATTCTCGACGAATACGATCACATGGTAAATGAATTTGGCCTGACGGTTGTCGATGGCACCCAGGCGATTCGGACGCAACAGCGACAGATGCGCGAAATCGTCAGCCGCTTTCTGAAAGAGAAGCTGAAAGAAAAGGTGCCAACTTAAATGAAAGAACTGAAGTTCTATGGCACTGCTCTCCCGAACGTCGAGATCGAGCCGTATCCGGGAAAGCTGATCGTCATCGAAGGCACCGACGGTGTCGGACGCTCGACGCACGTGGCCCTCTTGCGCACCTGGCTGGAATCGGCGGGTTATGCCGTGCTCGATACCGGCATGACGCGTTCCGTGTTGGCGGAGAGGGGAATCAAGGATGCACGGTCCGGTCATACTCTGGGCCGGCTGACGATGCAACTTTATTACGCCACCGACTTTGCGGACCGGCTCGAGAATGAGATTTTGCCGGCGCTGCGTGCGGGATTTATCGTCCTGACTGATCGTTACATCTATTCGGCGATTGCGCGCGCGGTGGTCCGGGGCGCGGATGCGAACTGGATCAGATCGATTTACGGTATTGCCCTGGTGCCTGACGCGATTCTTTATCTGCGGATAAAATCCGTTGAAGAGTTGGCCGCTCGCGTACTGGTCTCGGGCCGCGGCTTCGATTATTGGGAGTCGGGCATGGACCTCGGGTTGGGCAACGACTACTACGACAGTTTCGTTGCGTATCAAAAGTTACTGCTCAAAGAATTCGATCGCATGAAGACGGAATACAATTTTCAAGTCATTGACGCCTCGCGCCCGGTCAAACGCGTCGCCACCTCCCTGCGCCAATTGGTAAAGAAAGTCGTCGACCTCGATCCTTTGCCGCTTGCCGAGCCTGCCGTCAAAGAACCGGCAAAAGCAGAAGTGAAAGAAAGCGCCGGCGTCGACGGTCGTGCGTCCGCCACCAAAGCTCCGTAGGAGAGACCGCAGAAATGAAAATTGCCGCAATCGATATTGGCTCGAACTCGATCAAGGTCGTCGTGGTCGATGCCACGGCCAGCGATTCGTTTGCCGTGCTGGCTCGCGAAAAGGAAATGGTGCGTCTGGGCCACGAGACTCTGCGGCATGGCAAGCTTTCACCGGCGGCCATCGAACGCGCGGTTGATTGCATTAACCGATTTCGCTTGATCGCCGAAGCCCGTGGCGCGGAACGGATCCTGGCCGTTGCCACTGCTTCCGTGCGCGAAGCCAGCAACGCTCCGCAATTCATCCGAGAAGTTCAGAAGAAGGCCGGCGTCACCGTGGAAGTGCTTTCGCCGATCGAAGAGGGGAGACTGATCGGATTGGCAGCGGCCGCGGCGTGCGCCGGCTCAGCCACATCGATTCTCAACATCGACATCGGCGGCGGTTCGACTGAGATTTCATTGATGCGCGAGGGCGCGCCGGCGGCCCTGCTGTCAGTGAGACTCGGCGCAGTTGGACTCACCGAGCAATTCATCATCGCCGATCCACCGAAAACAAAAGAGCTGCGCGCGTTGAAGGACGAGATCCGATCTGCGTTGGAGCGGCCGGCCCGCGAACTGAAAGGCGAACACTGGCAAAGCGCCACCGGCACCTCTGGAACGATCCTCGCGATTGGGACGGCGCTGCGTTTGCGCGCGTTGGGCGCTGATGACAGCGAGGCCGCCGGCGCACGCCCTGCCGGAGATGAAATCGAACTGGCCAAGCTCTTGTCATTCAATGCTCGGACGGCAGAACTGAATGCGAGCGAGCGCAGAATGCTGCCGGGCATCAGTAGTCAACGGTCGGAGATTATTGTGGCGGGTGGTCACATTCTCGAAGGCGTGATGCGCGCGTTGGCGATCAATTCGCTGCGAACGTGCAGTTGGGCGTTGCGCGAAGGCGTGCTGATCGACCGGCTGCGCGAGATCGAAGCCGAAGCGAAGCCGCCACGTCCCGACGTCGACGACTATCGACTGCGAAGCGTGCAGGCCGTCGGGCGCCGGTTTGGTTATGAAGAGGGGCACGCGCATCAGGTCGCGCGTCTCGCCGAACGCATCTTTGATTATTTGTCACGATCGAACTTGCCGACGAATCTTGACCGTCATCGCCGGACGATGCTTTCGGCGGCGGCGCTGTTGCATGACGTCGGTTATCACATTGCGCACGATGCTCATCACAAGCATTCACTTTATTTGATCAAGCATTCCGAACTGACCGGGTTTTCGGAAGCTGAGCGGGAGGTGATTGCAAATGTCGCGCGTTACCATCGCGGTTCGGAACCAAAAGAGCGGCACGACAATTTTGCTGCGCTGAACGAGGTCGATCGTGACACCGTGAATTCCTTATCGGCAATTCTGCGGATTGCCGATGCCCTCGATCGCCGTCACGACAGCCGTGTGACTGATTTGCGTTGCGTGCGCAATGGCCGCGTCGTCCATATCGAATTGGCTTCGTCGGCCAATTGCGACCGTGAGATTTTTGCCGCCGAACAAAAGCGCGAATTCTTTGAAAAAGTCTTCAACTGCCGCCTGGAATTCAGCCGCCGGGCCGCTTTAAAGCGCGCCTGATCGGAGGAAGGGTGTAGGGAGTAGGTTGTAGGGTGTGAGACGCTGCCGAGAAACTCCCTCTCGCCTTGGGAGAGGGCTGGGGTGAGGCGTAGCGCGAGAAACTGAGAGAATTCTTTTGGGGGGGGTCGCTACTTCGCCCTCACCCTCTCCCATGGGGAGAGGGAATCGAACGGCAGCGTAGCCATGGCAAAATCCAAACCCTTTTCAGAATTGGATTGTTCGGCCCCGGCCGAAGAAATCTTGCCCGCGGTGCTGCGCGCGCAGCTCAAGGCGATGTGCAAGCTGCGCCGCAAAGCGCTTGACTGGAGCGATCCCGAAGGTGTCCACTCGATGCGCGTGTGCTCGCGCAGATTGCGCAGCACGATGAGTGACTTCCGGCCTTACGTGCGGGTTCGCTGGCCGCGCGTGAAACTGAGAAACATTGCTGATGCGTTGGGCGCGGTGCGGGATCACGACGTAGCTTTAATTGCCTTGAATGAATTTAGCGCTCAAACGAAAGGCGATGCGTCGGTCGGCATTAAGATTATCGCCGGCGAATTCGAAGAGCTGCGGCAAGCCGCGCGGGTCAATCTTGAAGTCGCGATCAGGCCGGTACTGATCGACGAGTTTCGTGAAGAATTCCAGGCCGGCCTCAAGGATCTGACCATGGCGCGGTCCAAGCGCTCGCGTGCGCGCGAAGTTTCAGCCATCACGTTTCGCAACCTCGGCCGTCGCGTAATTCTGGAGCGCATCAAGGAAGTCCGCGCCGCCAGTCATCATCTGTACTCTCCTTTCAACCTCAAGGAACTTCATGAGCTGCGCATCCTGGCGAAGCGCCTGCGTTACGCAGTGGAAATATTTTCCGGCTGTTGGGAATCGAGCCTGCATGTCGCGAAAGAAATCTCGTTACTGCAAACCTCGCTCGGCGAGCTGCATGATTGCGACGTCTGGCTCGCGGCGCTGAGCGCGCGCTCAAAACATTTGGAGCACAAACGACAACGCGAGGCCGAAGATCTGCTCGTGCAAGCCGGCGCCGTTTGGCTCATCAGGCACTTTGCGGTCGAGCGCATGGACCACTATCGCGCAGCTCTGGGCCGCTGGCAGGAATGGACGACTATTAATTTTCTAACGAAGTTGGAATCAGTAGTGAAAGCTGGAGGTCAGGAGAATTAACGCTGGCCGGCGCCGAAGGTGTAATGCCAGTGCTCGGGTGTGCCGTAAATGATTGGCCGCCGCTCCATGTTAATTCGGTAAGGCAGTTGCTCGTTGCACTTGATGCACCACGCGTACGGATGGCTCGCGCGAATCTCGGTCTGGCACTTCGTGCATTTGCCGATTACCGGTGGCGCTTCATCGACTGTCACACGAGTCATGACTGTATCCATAACGACAAACTTCAACCCTTCTCAACTGACTTGTTGCTGACTGCCGGTGAGGATGCGCCTTATATCACTCTCGCAGGTTATCTTCAAGTTTTGTTCTGATAAAACTTTGATGGCAGCCGCACGGTCGCGTCGACGAATTCAATGTCGTCGCGCGGTCAATCCCAACTCGAGAGCGTTGGCAATCGCGACCGGCAGCACGTGAGTCAGATGATCTTTTCGGATCACTCCCTGACCGCCGGCCGCCAGCACCGTGGCGTGTTCGATTGAATGGGTGGCGGTGAACATGATAATAGGAGTGCTCACATCAAACATCCTGATCTGCTGACACAAATCGAGACCGGTTCCGTCGGGTAGATGATAGTCGAGCAGAATGAGATCGAACCGTTCGGCAGTGGCGCGGCGCAAGCCGGCGGTGCTGCAATACTCAGTCGCGACTTTCCAGCCTTTTAGAGTCTCCTCGACCAGGGCACACGTGTCGGTATTGTCGTCGACACACAACACACGTTTCTTGCGGGGCATTTAGCTTGGCTTGCCTTTCAAACGAAAGGGGGGTGCCGGTAATCTCTCAGCAACAGCGGGGGACTTCCCAGCATAAGGCATCAACAACGCGAGGACAATACGTGAGGAGCTGGGGGACGGAAATAGATTGGTTTTGCAACAATTCGGTGAGCTGCGATGCCTCAGCGAGGCGCGCTCCGCCTTGCGATCTGAGTGAAGCGGAATACACTAGCCGGATGAACGGCCTAACGATCACGCTACAAGCTGATCATGATAGACACTTGCTTAACGTAGTGTATTCGGGAGGCTGGGACCTTTCGCAGGCGCAGGAGACATTCCATGACATTCTCGCCGCGCTGGCGGAGCACAAACTGAGAAAGGTGCTGGTGGATGGCCGGCAAATCATCGGAGATCCGGAACCGCTCGAACGTTTTTATTACAGCAAGTACGTGACAGACGCGGTGGCCCAAAGTGTTAACCGCAACCGAATCGCGGTGCCGCGGTTTGCCTATGTGCTGCTGGAACCGATGCTTGACCCAAAAAGATTTGGTGAGACTGTCGCAGTGAACCGGGGAATGCGGGTAAAAGCTTTTGACAATCTCGAACAAGCCGAATGGTGGCTCGGCGTTCCCGCCGTTGACTGATTTATTCCTTCGGATCGGGACTCATCACATCAACGACAACTTTCCATTTCCCGTTCAGTTTCTTCCAGACCCGAACGTAACTACCGTGCTGCAGTGTGACGCCACGCGTGTTGAGTTCAAACGTCCCGTAACTGTATCCGAGATCGCCCGACGCTGACACGTCCGCCATCGCAGCTTGCCACGTCAGCGCGCGTCCCGCTTCAGGCATCAATCGGTTAGCAGCTGACCAGCCGACTGCGGGCTCGACGTTTTGTCGTAACACTCTTCCGTCGGTCGCCAAGAGTGACTCGAAAGCCGTGCGGGCGTTCAGGGCTGAAGCATTCGAGAACTCCGCTTCCAGCTTGAGCAAATCTGCGCGGGCGGACGCGAGGTCCAATTTCGATTTTCCATCCGAGGTTTCTTGGTCGCCGGGAAAACTCAATGATGGTCGCGGAAAAGCTTTCTCGGTTGTGACTCCGCGATCGAGCACGGCCTTCCAGCCGCCGTCCGCCTGCTTCTTCCAAATGGTGAAGTATTGACCAAAAGCTACCGGCTGATCGTCGGGACCATTCGGACGGAATTCCCACGGACCGGTCGTGTACCCGAGATCGCCGGCGCGCGAGACGTCGGCAAAGACAGGTTCCCAACTCAACAGACCTTTGCGCGGCTGTCGTTCGCTCCAAAACTTCTTGCCGTTCACCGGGCCCGGTTGAAATATGATGCCGTCATCGGCCAGGAACTCGAGAAATGCGTCGCGCGTGCCTTTGGTCGCGGCCGCTTTGGCGAAGGCATGTTCCATTTCGACCAGCGCGCGGCGATTCTGTGTGCGTTGAGTCTGCCGCTGAGCCGAAGCGAAGTTAGTCAGTAGTAGGAAGGCGCCGATAACGGCGAACAATCTGGTATACATAAATTCAAGTTCAAACGGTCTTCAAGGTTTTCACGACTTCTTATCATCTGCGATGCGGTTTGACAATTTGAAGTGCGCCGGAGCGGCGACGGCCCTTTGGATCGGATTGATATGGTCGAACCGTGCCACTGAAGCGAGAGCGATCAAAGCGGCGTCGAGACCGCCGCACTCCAAATTTATGATAGGCTTTCTTCATGGCAATTGAGCGCGCCCAGGCTTCGACGCAAACGCCGTTGGGGCGCAGGCTTTGGGGCTTGATTATCGGTCGCGCGGCGACCGCCGTCCTCCTGCTGCTATCCGCCGTCGCCTGGCGTTCGAGCGTCCAGGCATTCAGCGCCATCAAATCAAACCTGGCTCCGATAATCATCACCGTCGCAGGTTTGACGATAGTTTTCAGCATCGCGCGGGTGATGTGGGAGAACTTTCTCGCTCAGGCCCGTCTGCAAATCCTCTTCGACGTTTTGCTGGCGACGTGGCTGGTCTGGAACACAGGCTATGTCAACTCGCCTTACGCCGCGCTCTACATCGTCATCATCTCGGTCGCCAGTCTGTTTCTGGGACCGCGCGGCGCGCTCATTACCTCGATCGGCAGCGCGGCGGCGTTCAATGCCTGCGCGCTTTATGCATTCACCCGACCCGGCGCAGCCGCCGAAACGCTGGGCAATACGATCCAGGCGGTTGGGCTGTCCGACATATCATTTCTCGTCGTCGGCCTGCTGGCCGCGAAGCTCGCGCACAGTCAAACAAAGTCTGACGTTGAGTTGGCGGCGGCTACTCGATCGTTGGCTGATCTGCGCGCGCTGCATGAACGAATTGTCGAATCGATCCGGTCAGGCGTGATTACAACCGATCTGCACGGCCGCATCTACACCTTCAACGCCGCCGCTGAAGAGATCACCGGCTACAAACTGTCGGAGGTGCGCAGCCTCGACGCGTCGATGTTCTTCGGTGACATGTCGCGCCAGATTGTCGATTCGATGACTGCCGCCGCCGAAGGGAAACTCAGCCCGCGCTTTCAGGCAGATTGTCTGACGCCGAACGGCCTGGCCCTGCGGCTGGGTTTCACCATCGCGCCGCTGTTTGCTGAGGCCGGCGAGACCAGCGGCATGGTCATCACGTTTCAGGATCTCACCGACGTGCGCGCGCTCGAAGAAACTTCGCGCCGCCAGGATCGCATGGCCGCCGTAGGCCGCATGGCCGCGTCGATCGCGCATGAGATCAGAAATCCGCTGGCAGCGATGCGAGGCTCAATTCAGATGCTGCGCGCTGAGATGGACGGCGACACCGAACAAGCGCAGTTGATGGAAATCATCATGCGCGAGTCCGATCGGCTGAATAAGATCGTCGCCGACTATCTTAACTACGCTCGCCCGCGTCCTGCTGAATTGAAAAACGTGGACATCCGGGCCGTGATCAGCGAAACGTTCAAGCTTTTAAGAAATAGCCCGGAGTTAATCGAGGGCCATCAGCTGGAAGAGGATTTGCCGCAGCGGCCCGTGATCGTTTCCGGCGATCCGGAACAGCTGAAACAAGTCTGTTGGAACATCGCCCGCAATGCGATGAAGTCAATGCCCGCCGGCGGCAAATTTCGCGCTTCGTTGCAGGATGCCAACGACAGCCGCCTGCGGATAACCTTCGCTGACGATGGTTGCGGCATGTCACCTGAGCAGGTTGAACATCTGTTCGAACCGTTCACTT
>DATANL010000655.1:0-2229 GCA_036266295.1 Pyrinomonadaceae bacterium
TGCGAGTAAATGTCATAAGCAGGAATCATCCGCAGATTACACAGATTACGCGAAAAAGCATTCTGGCAGAAACCCGACCGTAAGGGAGGGTGCAGATACCGGCGCGGCACCCTCCCTTACGGTCGGGTTTCGGCGGAATCGCATTATCGTCAGATCTTCAACCGATCCTCACCCCAAACCTCCACGGCCTCCAACCTCGATGGCTTCACGCCCAGAAAGCGCTCGGCCACGCGCGCAAATCTTTCCGCCGCGTCAGTCACATAGAAATGATCCAGGTCGTCGCAAAGATGGCGTTCGAGCGCTCCGGTCGGCATCGTCAAACGGGCCAGACTCTTTTTCGTCAATAGCTCTTTGACTTCGCGCGCCGTGGCTTCGCCCGAATCGATCAATGACACGTCTGCGCCGACGGTCTGCTGAATCACTTCGCGCAGAATCGGATAATGCGTGCACCCGAGCACCAACGTATCAACCTTCGCACGCAGATCGGCGAGATAGGTCGCCGCGATGGTGCGCGTGACTTCATTGTCCGCCCAACCCTCTTCCGCGAGCGGCACGAACATCGGACACGCGCGCTCGATTACCTCCGCGTCTTTGTTTGCTTTCTTGATTGCTGCGGTATACGCACCACTCTGCACGGTTGATTCAGTCGCGATGACGCCGATCGAGCGCGCGTCTCCGGTACCCGCCGGCCGGGATTCACGCGCAGGCTGCGTGCTTCTGGCGACCGCGGCTCTCGCTCCCGGCCCAATTACCCCGACGACATCGATATTCAACGCTGAGCGAATTGCCGGCAGCGCCAGGGCCGAAGCCGTGTTGCACGCCACCACCAGCATCTTGATTCCATGCGCCGCCAGGAAGCGCGCATTCTCAACCGCGTAACGCTCAACCGTCGCGAGCGACTTTGTTCCGTAAGGCACCCGCGCAGTGTCGCCGAGATAAACGAACCGCTCATTCGGCAGGTACTCATGCAGCGCGCGATACACCGTGAGCCCGCCTACACCGCTGTCGAAGATGCCGACAGGCAAGGATGAGGGATGAGGGCTGAAAGATGAATCACCTTTAACTGCGTTCATCTCTTCTTCAATTGAATCTGCTTATTGGAATCAAGAACAAGTGGTTTGGGCAAGGTTTTCATTCATCCTTCCGCCTTCATCCCTCATCCTTGCATTTTGGTGGAGGCGCCGGGAATTGAACCCGGATCCAAAAGCCAACGCCGAAGGAATCTACATGCTTAGCTGCTTCTCTTTTTGCTCGCACCTTGCGGCCCGAGTAAGTTTCGCCCAACTCCAACTAAGTGAATCAGCAAGACGTTGGTGCGGGCTAGTCCGGCTTTGGTCTCACCCAGCGCCACGGACCGAAGCGTTGGGCCAGCTCAACTAAGTGACATCTCCATCCGCGCGCTTGAGCAACTTGCGGCGGAGACGCTCGGAGCTTATTAGGCTGCGAGAGCTAACTCGTTAGAGTTGGCAATTGTGTTTCCCTGCAATTTGATAACGGTCCCTACAAGAAAGAGGCCCGGCATGCATCGCGACGGACGTTACGGCCCCTGTCGAAGCCTGTCGCCCCCAATCGTGAAGCTGGATAGATTATAGGGGATGGGGCGGGAGATGTCAGGTTTGCTTCGGCAAACCTAACGCTGGAAAGAGGTTCTATTTCTTTTTTGCTACCCGCTTTTTGGCTGATCTCTTCGATGTTTTTGTTGGCGCGGCAGGCTTCGTACTTGGAATTAAGAGTTCGCCATCAGTCTCCTCGGTTTCCGGCCTACTCCACTGCTCCGGGCGAAGATTGCGCCCCCCTTCAACAGTTCTGCGCGCAGCAGAGTAGATAATCTGAGGACCGTCGGGCGACCAACGCCCGATTAACATGACTCGGCCAGTCTCAAACTCGAGAGACTTTTCCAAGAATCGTGGCGAAAGGTCATCCAAGCCAAGCATCTGCCGAGTAATATCCAAAACAGATGCAGAACCGATTTTCATGAGAGCTCGATTCTCACATTCAGAGAGAACAAGTGGATCCAATTTGTCAGGTCTCTGACTTACTAGTATTAAGAAAAGGCCGTACTTCCGTCCTTCGGCTACAAGAGTGCGGAACTGCTCCCGCAGTGCGATTTCTGATTTGTTCGTGGTTTCCTTCGGAATTAGGTTATGAGCTTCATCAACGACGATGAACGTTGGGACTCGGCTATCTCGTTCTACGGGCTGTTCCAAAGCGCGCGCCCACGAGTTTCTT
>DATANL010000656.1:0-7180 GCA_036266295.1 Pyrinomonadaceae bacterium
AGCGTGAACACCGGCATGGTCGTAGTAATCAAAACTGAATTGACGACCGTTGTTTGCGACAGGCCGGTTACGAACAGCCACTGGTTAAGCACGATTCCGCAGACACTCGAGATGACGAGGAGCGCCCAGTGCCGGCGGGCAATCGGTTTGAGATTTCCGGTTAGTCGTCCGAGGATTGCAAAAGCAATCGCCGTGGTCGCCACGCGAATTGCGGACAGTCCGAACGGGGTGATCACACGTAAAGCAATCTTGGCGAAGATGCCCCACGTGCCGAAAATAACTTGTACGGCGATCAGCGCGAGATGTGGGCCCGCGTTAAAGTTTTTGGATTGCCGCGACATTCGAGGAAACGTTGTCGGAAACCCGACCGTCAGGGAGGGTGCCATAACCGTGGCAGAAGTTGCACCCTCCCTCACGGTCGGGTTTCCGCTTAGTATCGCATTAACAAACGAATGGGTGAGGCAACCCGATCTTTTTTCGCTTGCGTTCGGGGACGATCTTAATCGAGAAAAAGATACAGCGGATTTTCCAGTATCTGCTTGAACGTTTGGAGGAACTTCGCGCCGGTCGCACCGTCGATGACGCGATGATCGCATGACAGCGTGACGCGCATCGTTTGTCTGACCGTCACCTGGCCATCTTTGACGACGGCCTTCGGGCTCATTGCCCCGACGGCCAGGATTGCCCCTTCAGGCGGATTGATAACGGCAGTGAACTCCTCGATGCCGAACATGCCGAGGTTGCTAATCGAACAGGTCGCACCCAGATATTCTTCCGGCTTCAGCTTGCGCGCGCGCGCGCGCTCAGCCAGTTCGCGAACTTCGGCGGCGATGTCGGTTAAGGACTTGGCGTCGGCCGCCCGAACGATCGGCGTGATCAATCCGTTCTCAGTTGCGACGGCGACGCCAATGTCTGCGTGTTCGTAGAAACGAATGGTCTTGTCCTGGAACGAAGCGTTAACTTGCGGGTGTTGGATCAAGCTGACGGCCGCGACTTTGATGATCAGGTCATTAATACTGAGTTTTAGATCGGGGTAAAGTTCATTGAGTGAGCGGCGCGTATCGGCGGCGCGCTCCATGTCGATCTCGATGGTGAGAAAGAAGTGGGGAACCGGGCCCAGCGACGTCACGAGGCGACGCGCAATCGTGCGGCGCATTTCGCTTACCGGTTCGTCACGATACGCCGAAGGTCCGTGGACGCCGCCTTTCTCTCCGCGGCGCGGGAGAGTCAGTCGTGGCGCGGCACCTTTTGCGGCCGGCGCTTTCTCGCGATCACTGATTGCGGTTTCGATATCGCGTTTGACGATGCGACCGCCGGGTCCGCTTCCTTGAATCGTTTTGAAATCGATGCCCGCATCGCTCGCCATGCGCGTTGCGATCGGTGAAATCAAAACGCGACCTGCGGGAGCCGCGCTCGGTTGATGTCCGTCGCCGCTCGGCGCGGCAGCAGCTTTTGCCGGTTCGGCTTCGCTCAATTTCGCTTCGACTTCGGGAGCAGCGTCGGACTCAGGTAGCTTTTCATTCGCGCTTTCAGCTTTTGCCGGTTTGGGCGTAGCTGCGGTCTTCAGCAATTCAGAGATGTCTTCGTCAGCTTCGCCGATGATGGCAATTGGCTGGCCCAGCGGCGCGCTTTCGCCTTCCTGAATCAGAATCTTGCGCAGCACGCCGTTCGCGAGCGCCTGCATTTCCATCGTCGCTTTGTCGGTGTCAATTTCGGCGAGCGGTTCGCCCATCGAAACTTTGTCGCCTTCTTTTTTCAGCCAGCGCGCAAGCTGCCCCTCTTCCATGGTGGGCGAAAGCTTCGGCATGACGACTTGATTTGCCATATTAGTCAGCAGTGAGCAGTGAGCGGTGAGCAGTCAGCATTAAAGGTACGAAACTTCTTTCACGGCGGCGACCACGGCGGCGACGTCCGGGATGGCCATTTGCTCGAGGTTCTTCGCATAAGGCATCGGCACGTCAGCGCCCGAAAGTCTTTTCACGGGGGCGTCAAGATAATCGAAGGCGCGTTCGGTGATCTCGGCGCTGATTTCGGCCCCGACGCTGGCGAATGGATGCGATTCTTCGCAGACGACGGCGCGATTTGTTTTCTTCACCGATTCGACGATCGTGTTGATGTCGAGCGGCCGAATCGTGCGTGGATCGATTACTTCACACGAGATGCCTTCTTTCTCGAGTTGCTCGGCGGCTTGCAGTGCGGTCGGCACCATTACCGATCGAGCGATAATCGTCGCGTCGGTCCCTTCGCGTTTGACGTCGGCAACGCCGAGCGGAATCGTAAAGTCCTCGTCGTCCGGTACTTCGCCCTTCATCCCGTACATCCTCTCCTGTTCCAGGAAGATGACCGGATCGTCATCGCGAATCGCGCTCTTCAATAAGCCTTTCGCATCGGCAGGTGTCGACGGCATCACGACTTTCAAACCCGGAAAGTATGCGTACCACGATTCAAGTGCCTGCGAGTGTTGCGACGAAACTTGATAAGCGGAACCATTCGGTCCGCGAAATACGATGGGAATCTTGAATTGGCCGCCGGACATGTAACGCATCTTCGCGGCCGAGTTGATAATTTGATCGGTGGCGAGAATCGAAAAGTTGAACGTCATGAATTCGATGATCGGACGCAGGCCCACCATCGCAGCGCCAACGCCCAGCCCGGCGAAACCAAGTTCCGTGATCGGCGTGTCGATGACGCGCTTCGGACCAAATTCTTCCAGCAGTCCGCGCGTGACCTTGTACGCGCCCTGATATTCGGCGACTTCTTCGCCCATTAAAAAAACTGAATTGTCGCGCGCCAGTTCCTCTTTCAGGGCCTGGTTCAAAGCGTCGCGCATCGTCAATACGGCCATTTGGTTGCTACTCGTTCCTGTCGATCGGATTGGCGTAAATATCAGTGTAGAGCTCGTTGGCGTCGGGCAGAGGACTTTCATCGGCGAACTTAACCGAGCGTTCGACGTCTTCCTTTACTTGCGCTTCAATCTCGGCAACATCGCCGTCCTCAATCACACCCGCATCCTTTAATTGAGTCGTAAAGATCTTGATCGGATCGCGCTCCTGATATTTTTCAATTTCGGCACGCGTACGATAGTTGCCCGGGTCGGACATCGAGTGGCCCATGTAACGATAAGTGCGCGCCTCGAGCAAAGTAGGCAGAGATTCTTCCCGCGCGCGTTTGACGGCTCGCTGCGTCGCGGCGCGCATCGCCAAAACATCCATGCCGTCGACTGCTTCAGACACAACTTCGTAGGCGCCAGACTTCAGCGCGACATTCTGAAAAGACATCGCGCGTTGCAGGGAAGTGCCCATGCCGTACATGTTGTTCTCGCAAATGTAAATACAGGGCAGCTTCCAAAGCTGGGCCATGTTGAGCGATTCGTGGAACGCGCCCTGATTCACCGCGGCTTCACCGAAAAAGCAGAGGGTCACCTGGTCGGTCTCTTTATACTTCGCAGCAAAAGCGACGCCCGTCGCCAGCGGAATTTGTCCGCCGACGATCGCGTGTCCGCCCAGGAAGCCCAACTCTACATCGAACAAATGCATCGAACCGCCCTTGCCGCGCGAACAGCCGCCGGCCTTGCCATAAAGTTCGGCCATCACGGCGTCGGGCGACATGCCTTTCGCGATTGCCTGTCCGTGTTCGCGATAGCTCGTCAAAACATAATCGTCCTGTCGCAACGCGGAGATCGCGCCCACGCCCACGGCCTCCTGCCCGATATACAAATGGCAGAAGCCGCCGATTTTGCCGAGACTGTAAGACTCGGCGCACTTTTCTTCGAAGCGGCGGATCAGGATCATCTGGTGCAGGATCTTCACCAGCGTCTCACGATCTTCCTGCAGCACGGGCGTTGAATTCTCTGGACGATCCATCACGCCAGCGGCGGGTGCTTGTGAGGATTTTGATTGGCTGCGCTCGCTTGCTTGGCTACTCATTGTTGGGGTTGTCACCTAATTGAAGCGGCCAGCTTGAGCTGGCCCGTTTACGATCCGTTTTGAACGGAAGGGATTATACGCGAGACCGCTTAACCGACCAAAAGGGCGAAAGAAAAGGCACGCCCGCATCAGCAGACGTGCCTTGCCACTAAGGAATTCTCAAGGGCGTTTAGGTGTAATGATCGATGCGGGCCGGCGTCGGCAAGGTCGAAAGGTTGTGCAGGTTCTTGCGCGAGTGCTTGTCGCGTTGCATGTTGCCGGCCGCAGCTGTCAGCAGCTCTTCAGTCGTTTCGCCGTTATTCGGGAAACAAGCAATGCCGAGACTGACCCCGACCGTTACCTGTTTGCCGGCGCGCACTGAGAATTTGTGTTCGGATACGGCCTTTGAAATTCGATCGGCGATGCCTTCGGCCATCACCTGCGAGGCCATCGGCATGATGGCGACGAACTCATCGCCGGCATAGCGCGACAGAATATCCATCTGTCTCAATTCTTTTCGGATTACCCGCGCCACGCTGGCCAACAGCCGGTCGCCGACCGGGTGACCATACCGATCGTTGATTTCCTTAAAGTCGTCGATGTCCATGCAGATGACCGAAAGTGACTCGCGGCCGAGACGTTCGCACTCAGCCAATCTCTGCTCGAGCATCATGTAGAAGCCGCGCGCGTTCGGCAACTCAGTCAACGGATCGGTCAACGCGCTCTCTTTCGTCTTCTCGAACGTCAGTGCGTTATTCAAAGCCGACGCCGCGTGCTGGGCGACAGATTCCAAAAGGCGTACATGCTCGGTCGAGTACGACGTGCGGCCCTTCGCGTACAAGGCGATCGCACCGAAGGCGCCGTCTTCGCGAATCAGCGGAGAAACCAGGACTCCGCGGTAGCTGCGAGCAATCTCGTCCGGCAAACCAACCATGTCGAGTTCGGGCGACGAGTTACACATCGAACGGGAATTCGCGATGACCCACCCGGTAATGCCGTCACCGACACTCATGCGCCGCAACTTGAACAGCTCTTTGTGATCGCCCACCACGTGCATGGCAATCGCTTTTCCGGATCGGTCATCCACGATGAAGATGACGCAGGTGTCGAACGGCACAATCGCGCGCAGCTTGTTTGAGATGAGCGTGACGGTGTCGTTAAGGTTCAGCGAAGAGCCAATCGTCTGCGCGATTTCGTGAAGAGCGAAAACCTCGCGCTGGGCCTCGGTAATCGAACGGAAGCCCGTTGCGTCGTCGGGCACGCCGAGCACATCTGACGCCAGACCCGCATCGGGCCGTGCCTTGTTGGTCAGGTCCATGTGCTCTGACGCAACCTGCTCCTCGATGTCTTCGCGACCGATGAGGTTGTCGAATTCAATGACGTGCTTGACGAACAAATTAACGACTTTGGGATCGAAGGCAGTGCCCGACATTTTCTGCAGCAGGCCCAAAGAATCCTCGCGCTTCATCCCTTTTCGGTAAGGGCGGTCGCAGCGAGTGGCGTCGTAAAAATCGACGACCGAAATGATCCGGGCCACGAGGGGGATTTGGCTCTCGCGCAAGCCTCGCGGGTAACCACTGCCATCCCACTTTTCGTGGTGATAACGAACGATGTCTTCGACCGGGTAAGGGAAGTTGACTCGCTTGAGAATGTCGCCGCCGACGGTCGGATGAATCTTCATCTTGGCGAATTCTGATTCAGTGAGCTTGCCGGGTTTGTTGAGGATGTACTCGGGAACGGCGAGCTTGCCGATGTCGTGCAGCAATGCGCCCGCCACCAGCGCTCGCGATTCCTGCTCGGAAACTTTCAGCAGCTTACCCATCTCGGTCGCATAAATCTGCGTGCGGCGCACGTGTCCATGGGTCGTCTGGTCCTTGGCATCGATCGCAATCGCCAGCGACTCGATGGTATTCATGTGCAGGTCGGCGATCTCTTCGATGTATTTCAGCTTCTCGGCTTGCGCGCGAGTGACTTCACTGACCCTTTTCTCGTTGAACCGAAACAGCAGGTGCACCAGGGTGATGATTAGGACACCGACAAAGAGAAAGGGAATTCCCGCTCCGTGAATTGCCGAAAAGAACAAGGCCGCCGAGGTGACGCTGGCAACTTGTGTGATCAGCGTCCACACGAGACTCTCCTTGGAGACCTCGACCTTGGTACCTCCCGAAAGCGAGGTGAAAGCAATCGTTCCAAACGTGCTCAACCCGTACTGCAATACGCCGAAGACACAGAGCGGCAGCAGCAGCATGTCCAAAGCGCCCTGGCCCACCGATATTGACGCGCCGCCAATTGCGACGAGGATGAGCTTGTAAGCCAACGAGGCGACGAAGGTCGAGACGATCGAAGTTCCAATCGCGAACACCCTGGCCCACTTGTCTTTGTGAGGCAGGGAAGCGATGAAACCGCCAATCGCCGCCAGCAGGATTGCCGGCCCGAAACTGTTCGCCGGCGCCGTTGCATACATAATTACGGCCAGGAAAATGAACGCTTCGGCGACGGATTTGTTGGTCTGGCTGGTGCCATCGACACTGGTGACAGGAACGATGAAGCGGCTGGAGACGACGGTCAGCGCCACGAGGGCAACCAACGGCGCGATGCCGCCCCAGCCAAGCAGGGGTAGGCGAATCGTGGAAACGATTCCCGAGATTAAAATGGCTGAACCGGCGACTGCGACAGCCGTCAGCAGCAAAAGACTCTTCCAATTAAGGCGTGGCATTAATTTCCCCGAGAGTGCGGAACTGAGCTACGTGAGGAGGATTAGATGGCTACGTTTAATCGCAGCGTGGCAGAGACAATCATCGGCCAACATCGTTGGCCACCTAGAGAATAGCGGTCGACGCCGGGTTCGTCAACGGTTTTGTGCGGAAATTTGTCGAAAAGGCATCTCAGGACCGAGTCTGAGCGCCATTTTAAGGCTGGTTGGTCAATTGTCGTCGCAGGTCGTCCGCTGAACTGACGGGGGCCTCGCACGTGTGTGACCGGCAAACATACGCCAGGGGCGAACTGGTCGGGGTGTTGCGGCCTTCGAAGAGGGGGACGACGTTCGGGGCCCGCCCGAAATCATTCGCGAGAACCGCGATGACCCGATTGGGAAGGTACGTCTGCCAGACAACATCGGTCAGCTGGCCGAGTTGCTGATCGGCCGTTTGGCCCACGATCGCGATTTCGACCGGTGATGAAAGATAGAAATCGAGTGCCTGCAAGGCGAGTCCAAACGCGGATGGATACCGGCGCATTTGATCACCCATCAGCCGCAGAATGGTGGTCGCTCGCCG
>DATANL010000657.1:0-6504 GCA_036266295.1 Pyrinomonadaceae bacterium
GGCGTCGCAGCGCTCATCCATTTGCGTGGTTACTGTCCTCACCCCAGCAACCACTTGAGACGGAGGATCCACCAACCGTCTCTCTTGCCCCACAATATACATCGCAACGTTTGTGCCGCGCAATAGAAGATTTTTGCCACTAAAAACCTCAGCAAATCGCAATGGTTAGTTACCTTTGCAACCAGCCATTTTTCCTTCAATGAACATTCTTCACGATGGGGTCTGTAAGATTTGCCGGATGGTGAAGAGATTACGCGCGAGGCCTAGCTGTCGGCCACGCCGATCTCATTTTTGATTACTTTCGCGAGCTCGTTGGCGATGGCGTTAACGTCAGCAGAGTGCTCGCCTTCCACCATCACGCGCGCGAGAGATTCGGTCCCGGAATAACGCAGCAGCAGGCGACCGCGTTCGCCCATCGATGCTTCGGCCTCACGAGCTTTCGCCTGGACCGTCGGCAAATCATGAAACGGAATTTTCTCGCGAACTTTCACGTTGATGAGCACCTGCGGAAAACGATTAAATCCTCGGCTCAACTCCGCTAAAGATTTCCGCTCAGCGCGCATGACGCGCACCAGACTCAGCGCCGTGACTATTCCATCGCCGGCAAGACTAACTTTCGGAAAGATGATATGACCTGATTGCTCACCGCCTAACGCGGAACGGGATCGGAGCAACTCGTCCAGAACGTATTTATCGCCAACGTCCGTGCGCGCCAATTTAATCCCGCGTTCGCGCAGCGCAACTTCCAAACCGAGGTTCGTCATTACCGTCGCGACCACGAGATCACCCTCCAACTCGCCACGGGATTTCATGAAGTTCGCCAACACCCACATCGTCGCGTCGCCATCCACAAAGGCTCCGCTTGCATCGACGAACAGTGCGCGGTCAGCGTCGCCGTCGAAGGCCACGCCGAGATCGGCGCCCGATTGCTGCACACGGTGCTGTAAGCCTTCGATGTGGAGCGAACCGGCATTCAAATTAATGTTGCGCCCGTCCGGTTCGTGATTGATTGCCGTGACTCTGGCGCCGAGATCATTGAACACTTCCGGCGCGACTTCTGACGCAGCGCCGTTCGCGCAATCAAGAACGATATTCAAATCGCGCAGCGAAAGGTCGCGCGCGACCTCGTGCTCAAGATAGGCGACGTATTTCTCACGCAAATCTAGGCCGACCGAATCCGCGCCGGCTTCATCAACCGGAGTTTGAGATTCATCCTTGAAGCGTTCTGCGAAGATGTCTGCTTCAATCTTTCTTTCCGTCGCATCGTCAAACTTGCGGCCGGAAGGATCAAAAATCTTGATGCCGTTGTCTTCGTAAGGATTGTGCGACGCGCTGATAACGACTCCGGCGTCAGTTGGTAGCGATTTGGCGAGGAAGGCCACCCCCGGCGTCGTAATCATTCCGGCCGATTCGACAATTGCGCCCCGGCTGCGGGCGCCACGCGTCAGTGCCGCCTCGATTGCGGGTCCAGACTCGCGCGTGTCACGACCAATGACGAGGCGCGGGGCCCGGCCCTCGCTCTGCTCTGCCAGGTGTTCCGCCAGTGACGCACCGATCGTCTGCACTGTGGCTGGGTCCAACGGAAAGTCGCCGGCCCTGGCCCGGATACCGTCGGTGCCGAATAGTCGCCTGATCTGTTTTTGGTTCAATTTAGGTTCGATGATTTGTTTGTTTGAGATTCGCTGGAAACGATCGTCACGTGCACATTCACCGTGTTGAGCGGCTCGACCGAAGGATCAGACATCGTCAAAGTCGCGGCGCGCGTATCGAAACTTTCGCGGCGGCCCTCGACTGAAATCGGCAAGGTCACGCGATCGATTGCGTTGACTCGATCCGCCGGACCCTGGACTTTGACTGTGCTGGGCGTGATCGTCACTTCTTTGACTTCAAACGCCGGCGCCGGCTTGCCTTGAATGCGTGGCTCGACCGCCACCTCGCGTTCGGACTGACGAGCTGAGACAAAAAACCAAAGCGCCAGGGTGATGGTCAGCGCGAGGAGCTTGAGCCCCCAATCGTTGACGAAAATCTGACGCAACCACGTCTCGAGGCGTTCAGCGCTGGTTGGTATGTTTGGCCGGTTCGGCATTTCTTGCGACTGTCAGGTTACGCTCTCGGCTTCGGTCGATTCAGTCCCGTGCGGATCGATCATAGTCTTTTTCGCCGGCGGTCGTTCGATCTCCTTATAAATCGCCGCGCGTAATCGGGGTGGATCGAGCCCGCGTTTAATTCGTCCACGACGCACCAGAGAAATCAGGCCCGTTTCTTCCGATACCACGATCGCGAGCGCGTCCGAGTCTTCACTTATTCCGAGCGCGGCGCGATGTCGCGTGCCCAACTCTTTCGCGGAGATCGGATTCAGCGAGAGCGGCAGGAAGCACGACGCGGCGGCAATGCGATCACCACGGACAATCACAGCGCCGTCGTGCAGTGGGGAAGCCGGATTGAAAATTGAGACCAGCAGATCGTAACTCATCTGGGCGTCGAGTTTTACGCCGGCGTCGATGATGCTTTTCAATCCGACGTTGCGCTCAATCAAGATCAGCGCGCCGGTCTTCGTCGATGCGAGGGTGGTGGCCGCCAAAACGATTTCGTCATACAGCCCCTGGCCAAATTGTCCACGGTTCCGCCGCGTGAACGGCAATCTGAATCGATTGCCAAATCCGATCAGTCCGTGCCGAATCTCCGCCTGAAATAAAACGATAATGGCCACGCCGATGTAAAGCAGTGCGCCGCGCAAGACAAACTCGAGCGTCGTCAGCCCTTCGTAAACCGCGAGCCAATAAAGAAAGGCGAACACGCCGATGCCGGCGGCCATGGGCGCCGCGCGCGTGCCGCGCAGCAGCTTGAGCACGCCGTAGACCACCAGAAAAACCAGCACCACGTCTACGATTGAGCGAGGCTCTGCCAATCGTTCGAGATATTGCCTGAATGGAATTAGCAGCAGCATCAACTTAGTCGAATAGCGTCTGATGTCACCTTCACATCAGTAAATCCACCAAACCAATTGCCGGACAAGGATTCCCTGCAGATGGTCGCGCCGGGCGCTTAGTCAACGGACGCTCCGCCAGGATTATCGCGAAAAAACGGGCGTGAGGCAACGAATCCTTGCCGTTGGGGAGTGGCCTATTTTAACTGGAGCGCAACCGTCTCGGTTGCCTTATTAAAGAATGCAAGCGAGGACGCTTGCGCGCCAGTCAAAGTCATTCGCTTCATGAAACCAATTAAGATTGGATTGGTTGATCGGTACGACCTTACTTTTTGCGCAGTCGCCCGCGCCGCAGGAAGCCGATCAGTTCACCCGATTGATTGATGACGCCGACGGCACCGACGCCGTTTGCTTCCAGCAATTCGCTGACGCTTTCAATCGTCGCATTCTCAGGCACAAAGAGTTGTGAGTTGACGGTGCGCATTACTTCGCGCGCGCGCAGGCCGCGCCATTTCTCGCGCGGGATCTTCTTCAAGTCTTCCAGCGAGAGAATGCCGAGTAGACGGCGGTTCAGGACAACGGGAAATGTGACATGACGATGAAGCGGCAGCACCTCGTCGACGAAGCGAGTGATGGGCAGATCCGGTTCGACCGGAAGTGGCGGTGACATCGCCTGGGCCACCGTGACTGAGTCGCGCGTGCTCCGCACCACACTGTTCGCCGCGCTCAACAGGAACACGCCGACCAGCACCGACCACAATCCCATGAAGTAAGCGCGGAAGGTCGGCGCGACGGCCATGTAGATGCCAAACGCGATCAGCACCAGCGACATCAACTGACCACAGAAGCCGGCGATGCGCGTCGCCTCGCGCATGTTTCCGCTCCGTTGCCAAATAATCGCCCGCAGCACGCGACCCCCGTCGAGCGGATAGCCGGGAAAGAGATTGAAGATTGCCAGCAGCAGGTTCCCTGCTCCGAGGAAAAAGAAAAAGGCCGTGCCGAAGTTAAAGTGCAAAGCGGCGGTCAGCATCATGCCCGCGAACGAGACGATTGAGAAAATGAAGCTCGCGGCTGGTCCCGCCACGGCAATGCGAAATTCTGCTCTCGGATTCTGAGGTTGCGTCCGCAGACGCGCGAGTCCACCGAACGGATGGAGGACGATCTCCTCGATATCAATGCCTTCAGCCCGTCCCATTAACGCGTGCGACAGTTCGTGCCCGAACACCGAAAGAAACAAACCGAGCGTGGTGACTATGCCCAGCGTCCACGCGAGCAAATCGCCCGTCGGCGGAATGGTGAGCTTGCTGAGTTGCAAGGGGTATTTGCGGACGTTCGCGGCAATCAACGCGACGCTCATCGCGAAGACGATGAACCAGCGATAATCGATCCGGACCGGGATGCCGTAGACACGCGCAACCAGGATCTGACGTTTGAAGATTTCCGGAAGGGCCATGCGTATAGAGAGCTTAGAGCTTAGAGCTTAGACGCAGTAGCTTTTCAGATGTTCCAGATACCATCTAAGCTCTAAATTCTAAGCTCTAAGCTCTAATCTCTAAGCTCTATCTCTTACGCATTGCTCACCGCGTGTTGCCATTCGATTTCGAACAGCGGGACGGGCTGGACACGGTTCTTCACGCTGATGGGTTCGCGTGGAACGAGTTGATAGCGCGAGCGCGCCGCGTTGGCGGTCGCCTCGCTGACAAGAATCTCTCCAGCTTTGGCATTCGATTCGAGGCGCGACGCTGTGTTTACGCTGTCGCCGATGGCGGTATATTCGGAACGCCGCTCAGAGCCGATGTAGCCCACCACGACTTCGCCCGTGTGCAAGCCGATACCGATGCCGATTTCCGGATAACCTTCGGCGCGCAACTCGTCGTTGATGCTCAGCATGCGGCGCTGCATCGCGACCGCGGCCGACATCGCATTCGCCGCGTCCTTCTCCGTCACCGTCGGCGCACCGAACAAAGCCATCAATCCGTCGCCGAGGTACTTATCCAGTGTTCCGCCGTGCGCAAAGATGATGTCGGTCATCGCCGAGAAATATCGATTGAGCAACTGCACGATCTTCTCCGGCGGCGCGTGTTCCGAAATACGTGTGAACCCGCGAATGTCGGCGAAGAGCACCGTAATCGTTTGCATGACGCCGCCGAGTTTGAACGACTCGGGATTTTCCAGCATCTGCTTTACGACGTACTCGGGCAGGAACCGTGAATAGTTGGCGCGCGCGACTTCTTCTTTAGCCAGGCGTTCGTGCGCGCGGACATTTTCGACGGCGATCGCGGTCTGCGCGGCGACGGCGCTGATCAATTCCAGGTCGTCAGGTTTGAATGCCGAAAAAGGATCGAGCCGGTCCGCGTACAGCGCGCCGTGCACTCCCGACTCAGTGACCAGCGGCGCGCAAATCGTGGAACGCACGCCCTGTGAAACGATCGAATCGACACCGGCGAACTGTTCGTCGGCGGCCACGTCCTGCGAAAGCAAGGCCACGCGGTCCATCATTACTTTGCGGGTAATCGTGCGTCCGATCGTCATCTTGTGCGCATGCGCTTCCAGTTTCGCATCACGCGCGCGCGTGGCAATCGGGAACAACTTGGCGTTCTCGGCGTTCTGATCGGTGACGACGCTTTCGGTCAGCAAGGCCACGACGCGATCGGACGGCGTCGAACGAAAGATGATGTCGGTCGCCATTTTGAAAATTCGATCGAGATCGAATCCGGCGCCCAGCGCTTTGCTCATCTCGTAAATCTCGCTGAGGATGTTCGCCTTGCGCTGCAGTGATTCAAGAACTTTGTCGCCGCCCTTCGGCACCATGGTGCCGCCGCTGATGCTCGGGTCCGATTGTCGCAACACGGTCTGCAAAACATCTTTCGCAGACATCAGCAACTGCGTGTGGCCCAGCGGTTTGTCGTCGAAGCTCAAATCGGCGGTGCGCTCTTCGCGCGGCTGCTCAAAACGAATCGTGCTGGCGCCGATGGTGACGCGATCGCCGTCCTTCAACTTGTATTCGAATTGCTGTTCGCCGTTGACGAAAACCTTGTTGGCGCTCCGTTTCATCTGGCCATTCACGAACACGCCGTCGACGAGCGTGAAGGTGCCGTCGTCATTCGGCTTGATGTGCGCGTGATGGCGCGAGGCGCGCGGATCATCCAGCACGATCTGGTTATCAGGAGCGCGCCCGATCATCAGTACTCGATTATTAAGTTGATGTTGTGCCTGGCGTCCGCTGGCGTCGGTGACTTTCAGTACGGCCATAAGAGTTCCAAAGGTTGCGTCTGATTCTACAAGGTCAACGGCGTTTCAGGCTAGCGAATCATTCGGGTACTTCTTGCCTTGCAGGTAAGACGATGACATGATGCGCGCGCCCAAAGGCCGCACCTCGCACAGTCGGAGGATTCTCCATGGCCAGCCATCACAGACGCGCCTCGCGCATACTTGCCACCGCGATTTTCATGATCGCCGGCGCCTGGTTCGCTCAATCGCAGACGCCGGACGCTGCGCCCAGGCCCACCGGATCGATCTCAGGTCGCGTGACCCTCGACGGCAAGCCGGCCGCGTCAATCTTCGTCGCCGCGGTTGCC
>DATANL010000658.1:0-2616 GCA_036266295.1 Pyrinomonadaceae bacterium
TTCATCGACTTCAATAGCCAGTTGATGTGCGTAAACATCGGCCACAGCGACGAGCGCGTGATCCGGGCCATCAAGGAACAGGCCGAGAGGCTCGCCTACGCAAATCCATTCATGGCCACTGACGTGCGCGCGCGCCTGGGGCAGAAGCTCGCAGAGATAACCCCCGGCGATATCGACACCTTCTTCTTCACCAACGGCGGCGCCGAAGCCAACGAAAACGCGATTCGCATCTCAAGGCTGGTCACCGGCCGTCACAAAATCGGCGCGCGCTATCGCTCGTACCATGGCGGGACGGCGGGCGCTTTGACGCTCACCGGCGACCCGCGCCGTTGGGCGGCTGAGCCCGGCATTCCCGGAGTCTTTCGGATCCCCGATTTCTATCACGGCATTCAGCGACAAAGCGAAACCGCCGATGAGGTGCTGTCACGCACTGAAGAGGTGCTCGAGTTGGAAGGCGCCAAGACCGTCGCGGCGATCATCGTCGAACCGGTCGTCGGTACGAATGGAATTCTGATTCCGCCCGATGGTTATATGCAGGGTCTGCGCGCGCTGTGCGACAAGTACGGCATCTTTTTGATCGCCGACGAAGTGATGGCCGGCTTTGGCCGCACCGGCGAATGGTTCTCAGTCAATCACTGGAACGTCACGCCGGATCTGATTTCGATGGCCAAAGGTCTCACCAGTGCTTACGTGCAGTTGGGCGCCGTCGGCATGCGTCGCGAAATTGCCGAGCACTTTCAAAAGAATGTGTTCTATGGCGGTCTGACCTATAACAGTCATCCGCTCGGATGTGCGGCGGCGCTGGCGACGATCGCTGTCTACGAAGAGGACAACCTGATCGAGCGCGCGCGCGAGATGGGCCACTTGATGAGCGAGTTGATGAAGGACCTGAAAGCACGGCACCCTTCGGTAGGCGCGACGCGCAATCTTGGCTTGTTCGGAATCTTCGAGCTGGTCCGCAATCGCGAGACCCTCGAGCCGATGGCGCCTTTTAACGGCACTGCGCCCGAGATGCAGGCGCTCGGGAAACATTTCCGCGAGCACGGACTCTATACCTTCGTGCGTTGGAACACCTTCTTCACCAATCCACCGCTGTGCATCACCGAGGATGAGCTGCGCGAGGCGTTTGCGATTATCGATAAGGGTTTAGAGATAACAGATCAAGCGGTGTCGTGAAAGCGAGTTGAAGGGAATCGGTGTAGCAGTCATGAGGGCAGTCCGCTAATGTTTTCGATTGCAATCCGCGCGGTGTATGATCAGACACCATGGTTGATGAAAAACTCCTTGGACGAATAACCGCTAACCCGGAAATCTTCGGCGGCAAACCAATTATTCGCGGAATGCGGATCTCTGTTGAGCTGATCCTCAGCCTGCTGGCGCAAGGCGAACAACCCGAAACTATTCTGGCGGACTATCCCGACCTCGAATCAGATGACCTGCGCGCATGTCTCGCCTATGCGCATGCCGCCATCTCTCATGATAAGCTCGATTCGCTAAACGTCCCCGCCTGATGCGGTTCCTCATTGATCGTTGTGCTGGAATTCAGATCGCTAATTGGCTGCGTGCTGCGGGACATGATGTCGTGGAAGCGCGAGAGATGGGTTCTGATCGAGGCGACAGCGTCCTGCTGGAACTAGCGACCAAACAGTCAAGAATTCTAATTACTATAGATACAGATTTCGGCCAGTTGGTTTTTCTCGAAGGACAGCCGCACGCCGGCCTCATCCGCTTGCCTGACGTTCCGACTCGTGAACGCTTGGAAATCATTAAAGAGTTGCTTAACCGATTTGGGCACGAGCTGGAGTCTCAGGCGATCATCACGGTCCGAGGCGGCAAGGTCAGGATTTCAAAGTAAGAGGCCGGTGCCTCGGCCAGTCCTAACTACGAGATTAAATCAAATACGATCACGATAACGGTCACGGTGACCCCCGAGAAATAGGAATAATCGCGGTCGGAGCTATTATTCCAGCCCCTGGGAACCTCTCAATCGATCGGCGTCAGGTTAGCCGCGCAAGTCATTCGGCCGTTGACCGTTCACACTCAGGAGCGCCAGCATCTGATTACGTCAATCGCATACATCCTGCTTCTCGCCCTGCCTGCCGCGTTCGGGGCGCTTCCGGCTAATCCGCAGTCCGGATCGGATGGCATTACGTTGGCAGAGGCGCTGACAAAAGGATCATGGGAGCACCTGACCAATGTGGGTCCGCCGAATCACCGAATCGCCCTTGAGAGTTTTACGCTGACGTTCTGTGGCTGCGGACATGTCCGCGAGACCATCGCGGACGACACGGGCCCACATGAGACCTACGGTTCGTGGTCCCTGGAACATACGGAGCATGGCGACGTATTGATACTTCCCGCCGGGTTGCGCTACCACGGACGCTTCTCTATCAAATATCTTGAAAAGGAGCAGGCCATTGAATTATCGATCGGTGCGCCAGAGCAGGCGCTGCGCTTGCAAAGTGCGAAGACAAAAGGCGACCCGTGCACGCCACCGAACCTGTCGGACCGTGGGCTAATGCCTGACACTAGATTGGCAGAGGCTCTGATCAAAGGGTCCTGGGAGTACGAGACCAATGCGGGCTCGCCGAGTAACCCAATCGCCCGCGAGCGCCG
>DATANL010000659.1:0-4130 GCA_036266295.1 Pyrinomonadaceae bacterium
CACGGGTGGTCTACCGAGCAGGACAGTCAACCGGGATATTCACTGAAAAGTTTCCGCGTTCGCGTCCGGGCTCAGTGTAACGTAAATCGGCGAATTGAACGAGGGTCTGCCCGACGCAATCGCCATCGTTGACCGCAGCGATCGGAAACCGCGCGAAGTCGAGCAGGGTTTGAGCGCGGCGATCGTCTTCAGCAGCTGTCACCAGCGCCTCGGCGAGACCTTTGGGTTTTACAAATCGTGTCATCGATTGGTCTCGCGACTCGGAACCTGTCAAGTCTCCAGGCCGCACCACAAACCGGTAGATGGCTTGATCTGTCTCGGCCACCGCTTGCCAGCGGGAAGCCGATGCAACAGTCGGCATCGCCGCCGCGCGGATGAGCCGTTCGCCGTGAGCGGCAGCGACGCTCTGCGCGATCGTGCTGGCGTTTCTCGCAGCCCCGTGGTGAGCGATGGCCAAAACTCCCCAATACCCAAGCACCTGCAGTAATCCAATAACTGCAAGGTTAGGACCAAATCGAGCATGCACGCCGCGAGCTCGCCACCACGCAGCGATAACCGCGGCCACGATCCAGAAAATGAGAGCGACCCGAAGCGGAGCGGCTTCGGTATTGGAAGATCTCCCGGCAAAACCCATGAGCGCGGCTACGCAAATCGCCAGAGCGGCCCATCCTGCGATTCTTACTCTGGTATGGCTGGTCAGGAAAAAAGCGGGCACGCCCAGGATTAACCAAAGGTAAGGGTCAGCGATAAAAACCAGATCGCCATAAAACCAATGTCCACTCCATGGCAGGAACGGACGCACTCCGTAATTATTTGTCCAATCCAAGAGGGGATGCGTGAGGGCCGCGAGCATCGAAGCCAAAAGCAGACCGCGAAATTGAATGCGTGGTTTTCTTTTCGTAATCGCGCTGGCCCCGCGTTCGATTGCCAAAGCCAGCGCAGGAACCAGAAATCCAATCGCGATTGTTCCGGCGATGGAATGCGTAATACCTCGATGATGTTGAAGTAAGGTCCAGCGATCGCCGAAAAGACCGGACGCCACATCCGCGTCGGCCGCGTTCGCCGCAGCCACGCAAACGATGGTGGCATACGGAGACAGCCGTTCGAGGCCTGCCTTAGCTACCGTCAGGCCGACCAGCGAATGGGTCAGATTATCCATTCTGAGAATTTTAGAACATGCTGAGCGGAGCCGGCGGCGCGGGTAATTGAGCGTGTCGCGTGGGATCGATCTTCAGTAGTTCCTGGGCGGCGGCGCGGGAAGCGGCTGATTCAGGTATGGGTTTGCCGTCCTTGTCCTTGGCGTTTCGTGCCTCTGAGATCATGTTGAAGAGAATGTCTGAGGCCTCTTTTTTCTTGCTCTGCTTATTGTAGACGATCGCCAATCGCAGATTAGCGCTGTTGGGTGTGACGACATTGGAGTTTGAACTGGCAATCTGCGAATAAAGCGCGGCGGCTTGATCGAGCGCGCCGTCAGATTCTTTTGCCTGGGCCAACGCGTATTTTGCGAGCACGCCAACATCGCCCTGGGCGCTCGTCAGATTCTGCAAATCAGTCTCAGCCTTCAGCCGATCGGTAACGAGTTCATTAGTGGCGATGAAGTACCGCGCTTCGGTGCGATACGGCTCGCCGTACTTCCCGGCGACCTTCTCGAATTCCCGGATGGCTGCCTCTGACCGTTCCTGTTGACTGGTGAAGAAGGGATCGCGGGATCCCGGCGGCGGGTTCGGCCCGACGTCCGCGTCGTTAATCGCGATCGCCCGGCCCATCGCCGCGGCAGCTTCGTCAGCGTGTTTGTTACGCCAACGGACGATCGCGTAAACGCCGATCGCCACAATGACCAGGCCAATCAGGCCGTAAAGAATCTGTTTTCGATAGTCGCCGACCCGGTCAGCCAGGCGATCGGCGAGCAGCATGGTGGCGTCGCGAAAGCGATCATGTTTCAGTTCGCGCGCGCGTTTCTTATTGTACTTTGCCAAGGGACTTCCTCTTGCAAGAATGCACAGTAGACTGCGTTCAAATTGGTGTATGATCGCAGAAACAGCGAATTTAGCGACCGGTCACAGGGTTGTCAAGCGAGCATGTAACGCAAACTGTCAGATTGCGAATGAATTAGCCGGCAAGTCGCCGGCCTGAGAGCTCGCAACGCGGAAACACCTGAGATCATCAGAAGAATTGACGTGAGCAGCCTTCGCGACAGAATTAACCTGGAACAAAGCGCGCGAAAAGACTGTCTAACGGTGTGTCGGCGCGAGAGGCAACGTCGAACGGTGCTGTGCAAGCTTCTCAGCGGGGGGACTTCCGAATGAGCTACGGAGAGCAAATCGCACTCCGCGGACATGCGGACATTGAAGGCGTTGCTTCATCGGCAACGGAATTCGAGCTGCGTGTTCCTCCGGAAGATCAGTTCCTTGACAGATTGCGGCGCGGCGACGCGATGGCCTACGAGCAGTTAGTGGCCGAGCAATCGAGTGACGTTTATGCCCTGCTCTTCCGGTTGACCTCTGATCCCGAGGAGGCCCGCGATCTGACGCAGGAAACGTTTTTGCGCGCTTTTCAAAGCATCGATCGCTTTCGTGGCGATGCTTCCTTGAAAACCTGGATCTATCGGATCGCGATTAACCAGGCGCGCAATCGCTGGCGCTGGTGGCGGCGGAGGCGGCGGGATGTCACGATTTCACTCGATGCCACCACCGATCAATTTGAGAAACCGCTGGCCGCGACCCTGCCGAGTGACAAGTCGCCGAGTCCAGAACAGCAGACCCTGGCGCGCGAACGCGAGACGCAAGTCAGGGACGCGCTGTGTGGCTTGCGACAGTCCTATCGGGTAGCAGTGATTTTGAGAGACGTTGAAGGGTTTAGCTACGAAGAGATTGCGCAGACGCTGCAAATAAGCATCGGCACGGTTAAGTCGCGGATTTCGCGCGGCCGTCTGGAATTGCGGCGGCAGTTGGAAGGTTCTTTGTAAAGCGAATGGTTCGCCTGCCCCGGTGTCACAGAAACTCGGTGCCAAGTTGGGTCGAAGTGATCCCGACTAGTCGGGACAATCAGGCCGGGCGATCAGCCGCAGGGAGCGTTAGTAAAGTGGCCAGCAACAACCGCAGCGCTTCGCTCCCAGGCTGAATCTAAGCTCGGCGGGGTCGGCGAGCCATTCGGGAAAGCAAGAGGTTAGAGGCCAGAGATTAGAGATCAGTATTTATTACCCGATCTCTAATAAGCCTGTAACGAGGAGGAATTCGAAGAGATTGATGAGGTTCGAAGTTTTGATGAGTTTCGAAGTTTTGATCCTGACCTCTGATCTCTAACCTCTAACCTCTAAGGTTTCTTATGAATTGTGATGCCATTCGATATTCGCTTTCGCTTTACGTCGATGATGGGCTGACGACCGACGAACGCAACACCTGTTATCGGCATTTGGAAGTCTGTCCGGTGTGCCGCGCGCACGTGGAGCAATTGCGAACGATGCGCAGCGCCCTGGCTAACCTCGCAACGCCGGCGGCGCCCGCCGACATGGTGCCGGCGATTAACATGGCGCTCGCGGCGAAGGCCGCTGAACTGCGCGCACGTCGCAACGCTCCCACGATTGACCGGGTTAACGATTGGGCTTTGAAGTGGCTGCAACCGCGGCCGATGCGTTACGCGTTCAGCTCGATCGCCTCAATCTTCATTTTCACCGCGGTGTTCGCCGCGATGCGGCCTCACATGATTGCGCTGCGCGAAGCGACGATAGCCTTCGAACAAATCCAAATCACACCCGGCGATCCTTTGGGAACTGAGCTGGACATCCGAAATCCGATTTCGCCTGAGAGTTATGCTGCCTTGCGCACTCCTTATAATACGGAATCGCCCAGCCTGAACCCGGGCGGCGCGCTGGCGATGCTGAGTTGGGAGCCACGGCAACAAAACGGAGCTTCCGGAACTTCCGGACAGGACGACATGGTGATCGTCGCAGATGTCTTCACCAACGGTGCAGCGTCGCTCGCAAACGTCGTCCAGGCGCCCAGGGATCGACGCATGCTGCAGGACGTCGCCAATGCTCTGCGACAGGATGCGGCGTTCGTTCCGGCCTCGGTGGACAGGCGGCCGGAAACAATGCGAGTCATTTTCTCAGTGCAAAGAGTCGATGTGCGGGA